>PWYF01000071.1 GCA_003567955.1 Thiotrichales bacterium | reverse complement strand
TGATCGGCCGACTGGGCCCGGCCATGGCCCGGATCAGTTACGGTGCCCGCCGCGACCAGGCCCACACCCGGTTTCAGCGGGCGCTGGAACTGGCGCCGGACAGCATCCTCATCCATGTGGAATACGCCCAGGGGCTGCTGACCCTGGACGGGGACGGGGCTGCCGAGCAGGCCACCGCCCTGCTCGAAGCCGCCCTCGAACTCACCCCCGTCAACGCCGCCGAATACCTGGAACAAAAAAGAGCAGAAAATATGCTCTTCGAGCTGGGCTCGAAGAGCAGTGATTAATAGCCGTGTTTACGTGTTTAAGTGATTAGGTTGTTAAGTTGGTGGTGTGCGGCTACGCCGCACTATTCAAATTGATATGCGACGAAGTCGCGCCACCACATAATCACGTAATCACTTAATAACCGAACTGGCCCGCTCAGCGGGCCAGTTCGATTTTGGCGATGGTGTTGCGATGGACTTCGTCGGGGCCGTCGGCCAGCCGCAGCGTCCGCAACCCGGCCCAGGCCTTAGCCAGGAAGGTATCCTGGCTGACGCCTGCCGCACCGTGGGCCTGAATCGCCCGGTCCACCACCTTCAGGGCGATATTGGGGGCCACCACCTTGATCATGGCGATCTCCGAACGGGCCACCTTGTTACCCACGGTATCCATCATGTAGGCCGCTTTCAGGGTCAGCAGCCGGGCCTGTTCGATTTCCATGCGGGATTCGGCAATCCATTCGCGGATCACGCCCTGCTCGCGCAGCGGCTTACCGAAGGCCACGCGGTCTTTCACCCGATCAATCATGGTTTCCAGCGCGCGTTCGGCCAGCCCGATGGTGCGCATGCAATGATGAATGCGACCCGGGCCCAGCCGCCCCTGGGCAATCTCGAAACCCCGGCCCTCGCCCAGCAGCAGGTTTGAGGCCGGCACCCGCACATTGTCGAAGTCCACTTCCATATGACCGTGCGGCGCGTCGTCATAGCCAAACACGCTGAGCGGCCGCAGCACCTTGACGCCGGGCGTATCCATCGGCACCAGGATCATCGATTGCTGGCGGTGCCGCTCGGCCGAGGTATCCGTCTTGCCCATAAAGATGAGGATCTTGCAACGGGGGTCACCGGCGCCGGAGGTCCACCACTTGCGGCCATTGATGACATACTCATCACCCTCCCGCCGGATGTCGCTCTCGATATTGGTGGCATCAGACGAGGCCACCGCCGGCTCGGTCATGGCAAAACCGGAGCGGATCTCGCCGTCAAGCAACGGCCTGAGCCATTGTTCCTGCTGCTCCGGCGTGGCGTAACGGGCCAGCACTTCCATATTGCCGGTATCCGGCGCCGCGCAGTTGAAGACCTCGGCGGCAAAACCCACCCGCCCCATGATCTCGCACAGCGGCGCGTATTCCAGGTTGGTCAGGCCCGCGCCATGCTCGCTTTCCGGCAGGAACAGATTCCACAGCCCGGCGGCTTTGGCCTTGGGCTTGAGTTCCTCGATCACCGGCGAGACGAATTGCCAGCGGTCTTCCGCCGCCGCGAGTTCCTCCGCGAAACGCGCTTCGTTGGGATAGATGTGTTCATCCATGAAGGCTCTGAGCCGTTGCTCGAGTTCCTGCACCTTGTCGCTGTATCTGAATTCCACGCCAAACCTCCTGCACTCGTCTTTGTGAGACACCACCGCGGTGTCCTGCTACAATTCGCGCCCATGAGCGCGCTGGTTGGAGTCATCATGGGTTCCCGGTCCGACTGGGACACCCTTCATCACACTGCCGATACCCTCAAGGATCTGGCGGTGCCGCATGAGGTGCGCGTGGTCTCCGCCCATCGCACCCCGCAACTGCTGACCGAATACGCCACCGGCGCGCGCGACCGCGGCCTGCAGGTGATCATAGCCGGCGCCGGCGGCGCCGCCCACCTGCCCGGCATGGTCGCCGCCCAGACCACCCTGCCGGTGCTGGGCGTGCCGGTGGAATCCAAAGCCCTCAAGGGTATGGATTCACTGTTGTCCATCGTACAGATGCCTGCCGGGGTTCCGGTAGGCACCCTGGCCATTGGCCGCGCCGGCGCCATCAACGCCGCACTGCTCGCCGCCAGTATCCTGGCGCCGGCGCATGCGGACATCGCCACGGCGCTGGAACGCTTCCGCGCCCAACAGACCGAGGCCGTGCTGGCCCGGCCGGACCCGCGACACGACGCATGAACATCGGCATTCTGGGTGGTGGCCAGCTGGGTCTGATGCTGGCCCTGGCAGGGTTTCCGCTGGGGCACCGCTTCGTGTTCCTCGACCCCAAGGCCGATGCCCCGGCCGGGCGCGTGGCGCCACTCATCCACGGCGACTGGGACGACACCGCCCGCCTCGACGAACTGGCCGCGCAGGTCGATTGCATCACCTTCGATTTTGAAAACGTCCCCGTCGCCACGCTGGAACACCTGGCCGGGAAGATTCCCGTAATGCCCCCGGCGCAGGCGCTGGCCACCACCCAGGACCGGCTGCACGAAAAACAGCTGTTCCGGAAACTGGATATTGCCACCCCGAGCTTCATCGCCGTGGACTCGCTGGAGACGCTGCGCGCCGGGCTTGCACAAACAGGCTACCCCGCTGTGCTCAAGACCCGCCGCATGGGCTATGACGGCAAGGGCCAGGCCATGATCCGCACCGCCGAAGATGTGGAGTCGGCCTGGCAGGCGGTGGGTGGATCGCCACTGCTGCTGGAAGGCTTTGTTGATTTTGAGCTCGAGGCCTCGATCATTGCCGTGCGCGGCCGCGATGGCCAAACAGC
>PWYF01000244.1 GCA_003567955.1 Thiotrichales bacterium | reverse complement strand
TTCGCCAATAACCTCGATCGACTCCTCGCCCGTCGGTAGTAGATACGCTCCTGCCATCGCTTATAGTCAGTGGCCAAAGCAAACGTGGTGGACCCGTGATTACGTGGTTAAGTGGTTAGGTGATTAGGTGTCGGTGTGCGGCGAAGCCGCACACTTTAAAAAGAATCCGTGCGACGCAGTCGCACACCAGCACGTAACCACTTAATCACGTAACCACTTAACAACGACAGGCGATGCATGCTTAAGTATCCCCATGAATATTAAAGCCCGCGTACATGCCTTACTCCACCAGATAGCAGACGTTTACGACGCCTGGTACGAGGCCCCGTACCGGCGGATTGCCCGGCGCCAGCAGCAGCGCCGCGATGATCTGTTCCGGCTGCTGGTGATGTCCGAAGCGCTGGGGGTGCCCAACCCGGCGTCCTATTACACCCTGGAGCTGCTGCCTTTCATGCTGGAGGATTTCCATGACTGGCACCGGCGCATGGGGATGGAGCATTCCCCGCTGGAAGGTTTCCGGTGTTGTTGAAACGCTGGTGGCACAAACGCCGGCGCGCCTCCGTACCGGCTGACAGCAGCGGCCCCCGGATCACTTTCTTCGGTGGCAAGGGCGGGGTAGGCAAGACCACCTGTGCTGCTGCTTACGCCCTGAGGCTCGCCAACAATGGGCAACGGACCCTGCTGGTTTCCACCGACCCGGCGCATTCACTGGGCGACCTGTTACAGGTTGCTCTGGGCAGCAAAGTCCAACGCATTAGTGAAGGTCTGGATGCCCTGGAGCTGGACCCCGAAAAGGCGCTGAAGCGTTATCTGGACGAAGTAAAAACCAATCTCCGCCAGCTTGCCAGCCCGGAGTTGCGCCAGGCCGCCGAACATCAGGCCGAACTGGCCGGGCTATCGCCCGGCGCCACCGAAGCCGCCCTGTTCGACGAAATCGTGCGCCTGATTCTGGACAGTGAGGACTACGAACAACTGGTTTTTGACACGGCCCCCACCGGGCACACCCTGCATCTGCTGGCTCTGCCAGAGATCATGGGCGCCTGGACCGAGGGACTGTTGGCCCGGGGACAGAAAAGCGAAGTCGAGTGGATGCAGCGCGCACCGGAAGCAGATGACCGCAGCCGGCGGGCTGGCGCTATTTTGCAGCGCCGCCGCGAGCGCTTCGCCGCCGCCCGCGAGCGGCTACTGGATCCGGCGCGCACCCGTTTCGTGCCGATACTCAACCCCGATGCACTGTCACGCGAGGAAACTGCGCGCATGCTCATAACGTTGGGGGAGCGTGGCATCCCGCTGGACACCCTGGTCATCAACCGGGTGCTGCCCGACAGCGCGGATGGCCAGTTCCTGGCCCGACGACGCCAGACGGAGGCCGGCCACCTGGCCGCTATCGACCGTGATTTCGCACATTTGAAGCGCCTGCGCATTCCTCTGGCTGAAAGCGAGATCCGGGGGCTGTCGGCACTGCAGAGTCTGGCCCGCCAACTGGCGTTATAAGCGCAAGCCGCCTATCCTGACCCGGGACAGTTAACTGTGGGGCCAAGGCACGTCATGACGCATCTCACTCGTTCGGGTGTGATCCAGGGCTTTGGGCAGATCGTGGAGGAATTCGGGGTGGACCCCGACGCGCTGATGCGTTCGGTGGATCTGGATCCCGCATTACTGCAGCGCGATGATTACTGGATCGCCACCCGCAAGATTGCCGAGCTGTCGGCGCGTGCCGCCGAGGCCTGTCAGTGCGCGCATCTGGGCCTGCTGCTGGCGGCGCGCACGGAAACCCCGTGGCTGGGCCCCATCGGCGCTTTCCTGCCAACCTCCACCACCCTCGCCGAGGCCATCGCCGACTATGTCAGCCACAACAGCATCCACGCCCAGGGGCTGGACTGGGGACTGCATCTGCACGGCGAGCACGCCTGGCTGACCGTGACCTTTGATTTGCCCGGGCTGAGTGCGTTTGAGTTCCGCCAGATGTCCGACCATACCCTGGCCATGGCGGTGCAGGTGATTCGCCAGCTCTCCGGCGGGCGCTGTCAGCCGGTGCGGGTAGAGTTCGCCTACCCGGCGCCGGACCAGCGGGGTGTTTACCGGCGCCTGCTGGGGATGCCGGTGAACTTCGACGCACCCGCCAACAGCGTGGTGATCCGCGCTGAAGATCTGAATTTACCCATGGAGAAAAGTGACCGCGAAATTCACGCCGCGCTGGAAAACTTCATCAACAGCCTGGAACTTGATGCCCGCAGCGAACTCACCTCGCAGGTGCGTACCATCATCCGCCGCCTGCTGCCCACCGGCCAGTGCCGGCTGGAGACCGTCTCCGCCTGCTTTGCCTGCGACAAACGCACCCTGCAGCGGCATCTGGAAGCCGCCGGCAGCAGCTATCGTGAACTGCTGGAAAACACCCGTCTGGAACTGGCGCAACAGTATCTGGAAGATCCGCGGCTGTCGCTGGCGCAGATTGCCTAAGTGAGCGGCTACAGCGACCCGGCCAATTTCACTCGTGCCTTTCGCCAGCATACCGGCCTGACCCCGTCCACCTGGCGCAAGAAACACGGTGTCCGCCGCCAGCCGGCCCTGGTCGCCAAACCCGGCATGTCATAAAAAACTAAATATTTGTCGTTTATTGACAAGCAATAACCATCTCGCCTGATTACACTGCCGGTTATCAAAACAGAATAAGCAAGACAGGCAGGAGGAAACGACCATGGCCTTTTCAGCCCCGACTATCGTCAACCCCGAAACCGGTGAACGGTTCCGCGACGGCAAACGTTATCTGTGGACC
>PWYF01000051.1 GCA_003567955.1 Thiotrichales bacterium | reverse complement strand
GTACAGGGGCTGGGATATACCCGGCTGGGCGATGACAACACCATCATGGCCTATGCCCATGTGGCGCATGACTGTGAACTGGGCAATGACATCATCATGGCCAATGGCGCCAGCCTGGCGGGCCATGTCTGGATCGGTGATCATGCGATTCTGGGTGGTTTTACCATGGTGCATCAGTTCTGCCGGATCGGCGCCTACAGTTTTTGCGGTATGGGTAGCGCCATTAATCAGGATATCCCGCCTTTTGTGCTGGTTGCCGAGCATCCGGCAAGGCCGCGTGGCATCAACACCGAAGGCTTGCGCCGACATGGATTTGATGCGGCCTGTATCGGCGATTTGCGTCAGGCCTATCGTTTGCTTTATCGGGCCGGATTGAAGCTTGAACAAGCCATTGAAAAATTGCGGGCGCTGGCGCGTAAATCGCCCCAGGTCGGCCTGATGGCGGATTTTATTGAAAACTCCAGGCGGGGCATCCGTCGCTGAGCAGGCAGGGCAGGGTTTATGTTGCGTATTGGCCTTGTAGCAGGCGAGGCATCGGGGGATTACCTTGGCGCCGGATTGATCCGCGCCCTGCGCGAAGCTGCGGGGGAGGGGGAAGTACTGCATTTCGAGGGCGTGACCGGGCCGCAAATGCGCGCTGCCGGCTGCGACTCCCTGGAGAGCATAGAGCGGTTATCCCTGATGGGCGTCACCGAGGTGGTCAGTCATCTGCCCTCGCTGTTTCGCCTGCGCGGTGAGCTGATCGCGCATTTTGAACGCCATACGCCTGATGTCTTTGTCGGCATTGATGCCCCCGATTTCAATCTTTCTCTGGAACGCAAGCTGCATGACCGCGGTATGGCCACTGTGCACTATGTCAGCCCCACGGTGTGGGCCTGGCGCGCCGGCCGGGTGCGCAGTATTGCCCGTGCGGTGACGCGCGTGCTGGCCCTGTTTCCCTTCGAGGTGGATATCTACAGGCAGGCCGGCGTGGATGTCAGCTATGTGGGTCATCCACTGGGTGACCAGATACCACTGGAGGTGAATGCCGGCGGCCTGCGTCGCCAGCTCGGACTTGCCGTTGATGCCCCGCTGGTGGCGGTTTTGCCCGGCAGTCGCATGAGTGAAATTCGTCATCTGGGCGCGCCCTTTGCCCGCACCGTGGCATGGTTGCACCGACAACGCCCGGAGTTGCGGTTTGTCGCTCCCATGGCGAATGAACGTATACGAGCACAATTCGAGCAGGCGTTGGCGCAACATGCTCCCGGGGTCCCGGTGACACTGGTCGATGGCCACAGTCGCGAATGCATGGGCGCGGCTGATGCGGTTCTGCTGGCCTGTGGCACCGCCGCCCTGGAGGCCATGTTGCTCAAGCGACCGATGGTGGTGGCCTACCGTATTGGCTGGTTGACTCATGCCCTGCTCAAGCAATTGCGACTGGTGCGGGTGAAATATTATTCGCTGCCGAACCTGCTGGCCGACGCCTGTCCTGATGACAACAGCGCTTGCGGTGATGCGCTCTCCATGCCGCTGGTGCCCGAGTTTATCCAGGCTGAGGTCAAGCCTGAAGCCATGGGCGAGTCAATATTGATGATGCTGGATGACACGGATCGTCGTGCTCGTCTGATAAAAGCCTTTGATCGCTTGCATCGATTGTTGCGTCGTGACGCCAGTCGGCAGGCAGCACATGCCGTGCTGCAGGTGGCGCGTCAGACGGCTGCGGCAAGGGGAGGCTGATAATGACGCTGGTTGCGGGTGTGGATGAAGCCGGGCGCGGTCCGCTGGCGGGGCCGGTCATTGCGGCGGCGGTGATTTTGCCTTCCACGCATGAGCTTGAGGGGCTGAATGATTCCAAACGATTGACACCGCGTCGGCGCGAGCGACTGGCGGTCATGATTCGTGAGCAGGCCGTGGCCTGGGCCCTGGGCCGGGCTGAAGTGGCCGAGATTGATCGTCTGAATATTCTTCAGGCCAGCCTGCTGGCCATGCGCCGTGCGCTGGACGGATTGACCCTGTTGCCCGCCGAGGTACGGGTGGACGGGAATCAATGTCCGGGCTGGCAGGTGCCGGCGCAGACCATCGTTGGCGGCGATGCGCTGGAGCCGGCCATCAGCGCCGCCTCGATTCTGGCCAAAGTGAGTCGGGATGGGGAAATGGTGGCACTGGCCGAGCGTTACCCCGGCTACGGGTTTGAGCGTCATAAAGGCTATCCGGCGGCCAGTCATCTGCAAGCGCTGCAGCAGCTGGGCGTCACACCCGAACACCGACGCAGTTATGCGCCGGTGCGCCGTATTCTTGAACAGGCCAACGGATTTGCCGGCGTATGACGGCTGAGTTTGTCCACCTGCGGGTCCATACCGAGTATTCACTGGTTGACGGTCTGGTGCGCATCGATCGGTTGATGACGCAGACCGCTTCGGCCGGCATGCCCGCTGTGGCCATGACCGACCACGTTAATCTGTTTGGTCTGGTGAAGTTCTACCAGGCTGCGCACAAGGCCGGCATCAAGCCCATTGTCGGTGTGGACCTGCTGCTCGATCAGGGCGAGGGCGAGACGCCGGCACGTTTTACCCTGTTGTGTCTCAACGCCGAAGGCTATCGCAACCTCACCCGCCTGATCTCCCGCGCCTATATCGAGGGCCAGGGGCGTGGGCGGCCACTGGTGCAGCGTGAGTGGGTCGCCGAGGCGGCGACCGGGCTGCTGGCGCTCTCGGGCGCGCGGGAGGGGGATATCGGCCGGGCGCTGCTGGCCGGGCGCAGCGGTCTGGCCGAACAACACACTTGTTTCTGGCAGCAACATTTCCCCGAGCGCTTCTACATCGAATTACAGCGCACCGGGCGTCCCGGTGAGGAAGACTATCTGCACGCCGCCGTGGAGCTCGCCGGCCGGATGGACTTGCCGGTGGTGGCCACGAATGATGTGCGCTTTCTGGCGGCCGGGGATTTTGATGCCCATGAGGTGCGGGTTTGCATCAACAGCGGGCGTACGCTTGCCGATCCGCGTCGCCCGCGTGATTATTCGCCACAGCAGTATTTATGCCCGCCGGCGGAAATGGCCGAGCGTTTCGCTGATTTGCCCGAGGCGCTGCAAAATACGGTCGAAATCGCCCGCCGCTGCACCCTGGATCTGAAGCTGGGTGAGAACTATTTGCCGCAGTTCCCCGTGCCCGAGGGGATGAGTACCGAGGATTATCTGCGCGCCGAGGCCGAACGCGGGCTGGAGGCGCGTTTTCAGGCACATCTTGCCGAGGTGGCCGCCGATGCCGGGCAGGCAGCGCGCTATCGCGAGCGCCTGACGCATGAACTCGCGGTCATCAATGATATGGGGTTCCCGGGCTATTTCCTGATCGTGGCCGAATTTATTCGCTGGGCCCGGGAGCAGGATATTCCGGTTGGGCCGGGCCGCGGCTCCGGGGCAGGTTCATTGGTGGCTTATGCCCTCGGGATTACGGATATCGACCCCCTGAGTTATGACCTGCTGTTCGAGCGCTTTCTTAACCCCGAGCGGGTCTCCATGCCGGATTTTGATATCGACTTCTGCATGGAAAAGCGTGACCACGTTATCGCCCATGTCGCCAGCCTTTACGGGCGCGAAAAAGTCTCCCAGATCATTACCTTTGGCACCATGGCCGCGCGCGCGGTGGTCCGCGATGTGGGACGGGTGCTGGGTCATCCCTACGGCTTTGTGGATCGCGTGGCCAAGCTGATTCCGCCCGACCTCGGCATGACCCTGGAAAAGGCGCTGGAGGACGAGGAACTCGCCCGGGTCTGTCGTGAAGAGGAAGAAGTGCAGGCGCTGATTGATCTGGCGCGGCCGCTGGAAGGCGTGGCGCGTAACGCCGGTAAACACGCCGGCGGGGTGGTGATTGCGCCCTCGGCGCTGACTGATTTCGCCCCGCTTTATTGTGAGGCGGATGGCGACAGCCCGGTAACCCAGTTTGACAAGGATGACGTGGAGAGCGTCGGCCTGGTGAAGTTCGATTTTCTCGGCCTGCGTACGCTGACCATTATTGACTGGACGGTGAAGGCGGTGAATCGCATGCGCGAGGCAAGCGGCGAAGCACCGCTTGATATCGGTGCGCTGGCCATGGATGACCCGGCCGTTTTCAAGCTGCTCGGCCGTCAGGAAACCACCGCCGTATTCCAGCTCGAAAGCACCGGCATGAAAGAGCTGATCAAGCGCCTGCGACCCGACACCTTCGAGGATATTGTGGCGCTGGTGGCCTTGTTCCGGCCCGGCCCGCTGCAGTCGGGCATGGTGGATGATTTTGTTAACCGCAAGCATGGTCTGGCCCGGGTGGTCTATCCGCATCCGGAGCTGGAATCCATCCTGCGGCCCACCTATGGCGTGATTCTCTACCAGGAACAGGTGATGCAGATTGCCCAGGTGCTGGCCGGTTATACCCTGGGCGAGGCTGATCTGTTGCGCCGCGCCATGGGCAAGAAAAAGCCGGAGGAGATGGCTCGCCAGCGCGAGATCTTCATGCAGGGCGCGACCGGACGAGGCGTGGATTCGGACACGGCGACCCATATTTTTGACCTGATGGAGAAATTTGCCGGCTATGGCTTCAACAAGTCGCACTCCGCGGCTTATGCCCTGTTGTCCTATCAGACGGCCTGGCTCAAGGCCCACTACCCGGCCCAGTTCATGGCCGCCGTGTTGTCCTCCGATATGGATAACACCGACAAGGTAGTGACCTTTATTGATAACTGCTCGGCTCTGGGTCTGAGTGTATTGCCGCCGGACGTCAATGCCTCCGCCTGGCCTTTCCATGCGGATGAAGCGAGTGCCATTCGCTACGGCCTGGGGGCGATCAAGGGCGTAGGGCAGGCGGCGATTGAAGCCATTATCAGTGAGCGGGAGGCCAACGGCCCCTACGAGGATTTGTTTGATTTCTGTCGGCGGGTGGACCTGCGCCGGGTCAACCGGCGTGTGATTGATTCGCTGATCCGTGCCGGCGCCATGGATTCGCTTGAAGGCAACCGGGCGACGCAGGTCGCCAGCCTGGATACCGCTCTGAGGGCCGCTGAGCAACATATGCAGGCCGCCGATACAGGCCAGAATGATCTCTTCGGCCTGGGGGGTGCCCGTGAGGATGCCGTGGCGCCGGCGCCGGGGCTTTCGGTGGTGCCGGAGTGGAGTGACCGGGAACGTTTGCAGGCCGAGAAAGACACCCTGGGGTTGTATCTGACCGGGCATCCGATTGAGGAATACGAAGACGAACTGCAGCACATTGTCACCGGGCGTATCGCTGATCTGGCGCAACGGGTTGCCGGCGGGGTCTCCGAGCAGGGTTTCGGCGGTGGCAATCGCCGGGTTGATGTGGTGATCGCCGGGCTGGTGGTGGCCATGCGCCGCCAGGGCGGACGCGCCTTTCTTACCCTGGATGACCGCAGTGCGCGGGTGGAAATGCCCCTGTTTGACGAGAATTTCCAGCGTTATCGGCATCTGCTCATCAAGGATGCCTTGCTGGTGGTCGAGGGCAGCCTGGCCCCGGATGATTATACCGGGGGCGTGCGCATTACCCCGCGGGCGATTCACGCCATGGACGATGCGCGAGAAAGCTGGGTGCGCAAGCTTGTGGTATTGCTTGAAAATGACGGTCAGGGAGAAGATCCGGTAGCCGAGCTGGAGCGCGTACTGGCCCCCTGGCGTGGCGGCAACTGTCGGGTGGGTGTGGTGTATCGCAACCTCACCGCGGAAGCACGCTTGATGCTGGGGGATGAATGGAAGGTGAAGCCCTCCGAGGAACTGGTTCGCCGTCTGCGTCGCTGGCTGGGCGCGGACAACGTGAAGCTTGTTTACGGACGCCAGGCCAATGGTGATGCAGTGAGCCCCTGAAATGTCCCGAATGATTCAGCATTTCCCTTGTGCCAGAGGCCGCGCATCGCTACAATACCGGCCTTCGAACCACAGGTGGCGACAAGCGAGCAGGAGCAACAATGCCTCTGAGCACCGAGCAGAAAACTGAAATCGTCAAGGAGCACGGGCGCTCCGGGAGTGACACGGGTTCTCCCGAGGTCCAGGTGGCGTTGTTGACCGAGCGTATCAATCATCTCACCGGCCATTTTTCCGAGCACAAGCACGACCACCATTCGCGTCGTGGCCTGCTCAAGATGGTCAGCCAGCGGCGCAAGTTGCTTGATTATCTCAAACGGCGTGACCGCGAGCGTTATCAGGCCCTGATCAAGCGGCTTGGCCTGCGGCGCTGAGTATGCTTTTTTTGTGGCCGAGGTTGTCCGGTGTGAGTGGCGCAGCCATGGTCTCTGGTCTACAAGCTTTCTCTTCTGACATCCTGGCCATTATCGTGGCCCGCCGGGTGTTATCGTGACCACACTGGCACGGCATTATTTCTTCGGCGGCGGCCCAGTTCCGGCTGTTGTCATTCTTGCGCTGCGTTTTCTTTTATTCGCCTCTGCCGCAATTGCGGTCCGGGGGCGGGTCGGCCTGTGTGTCGACGGTTAACGGGCGTATCCGGGGCGCTTCGGCATGGGCCGGGTGTCTTTAAACAGGCAAGTTAAGGAAGCAATCGTGAATATCAGCAAGCAGACTTTCCAGTACGGCGAACATGAAGTCACGATCGAAACCGGCAAGATTGCGCGTCAGGCAACCGGTTCTGTGACTGTAAACATGGGTGATACGGTGGTTCTGGTGACCGCCGTGGTGCAGCCGGAAGCCGATCCCGGCCGGCCGTTTTTTCCGCTGACCGTGAATTATCAGGAACGCACCTACGCTGCAGGCCGCATTCCCGGTGGCTTTTTCAAGCGGGAAGGGCGTCCCAGTGAAAAGGAAACGCTGACTTGCCGGCTGATTGACCGGCCGATTCGCCCCCTGTTTCCCAAGGGCTTCCTGAATGAAGTCCAGATCATTCCCACTGTGCTCTCCATGAACCCGGATGTTGATCCCGACGTGCCCGCCCTGATCGGCGCCTCCGCGGCGCTGGCGCTGAGCGGCGCACCCTTTGATGGCCCGGTTGCTGCAGCGCGTGTGGGCTATATCAACGGCGATTATGTATTGAATCCGTCCAACACCCACCTCAATGACTCGGATCTTGATCTGGTCGTGGCCGGTACCGAGAAGGCCGTGCTGATGGTGGAGTCAGAAGCCGGAGAGCTGCCGGAAGACGTGATGCTCGGTGCGGTGATGTTCGGCCACGAGCAGATGCAGACCGTGATCGGTGCTATCAATGCCCTGGTTGCCGAGGCCGGCAAGCCCAAATGGCAGTGGCAGGCGCCGGCGGCGCCTGAAGGCATTGATCAGGCCGTGGCCGAGGCCGCGGGTGATCGCATTGCCGAGGCCTATACCATTACCGAAAAGCCCGCGCGTAATGAACGCCTGGGCGAGTTGCGTGCCGAGATTGTCGAGAAACTGGCCAGTCAGGACGAAGACGGCTGGACAGTCGACCAGGTCAAGGCCGCTGTTGGCTCCCTGGAAAAGCGCGTGGTCCGCGAAAGCATACTGGATGGCAAGCCGCGTATTGACGGACGCGACACGAAAACGGTACGGCCGATCACCATCGAGCTGGATTTTCTGCCGCGCACGCATGGTTCGGCCTTGTTCACGCGTGGTGAAACCCAGGCTGCGGTGATTACCACCCTGGGTACCGGTCGTGACGCTCAGATTATTGACGCCCTGGAAGGCGAAACTCGCGAACCCTTCATGCTGCATTACAATTTCCCACCCTATTGCGTGGGCGAAACCGGCTTCATGGGTGGCCCGAAGCGCCGCGAAATTGGTCATGGCAAGCTCGCCAAACGTGGCGTGCAGGCGGTGATGCCGGCCATGGATGATTTCCCCTATGTGCTTCGGGTGGTTTCCGAGATCACCGAGTCCAACGGTTCCAGTTCCATGGCGACCGTCTGTGGCACCAGTCTGTCGCTGATGGCAGCCGGTGTGCCGATCAAAAAACCGGTGGCGGGGATCGCCATGGGCCTGATCAAGGATGAGCAACGCTTTGCCGTACTCACCGATATCCTGGGCGATGAGGATCATCTTGGTGATATGGACTTCAAGGTCGCCGGCACCGCTGACGGCGTGACCGCGCTGCAGATGGATATCAAGATCCAGGGCATTACCCGTGAGATTATGGACCAGGCTCTGCAGCAGGCGCGTGAAGGGCGAATCCACATTCTTGGTGAAATGAACAAGGTCATTGATACGCCGCGTCAGGAAATGTCGGAGTGGGCGCCGCGCATTATCAGCATGCGGATTGACCCGGAGAAGATCCGCGATGTGATTGGCAAGGGCGGCGCCACGATTCGCTCCATTACCGAAGAGACCGGCGCCAGCATCGATATCCAGGACGATGGCACCGTGCGTATTGCCTCGGTGGACAAGGCCGCGGGTGAGGAAGCCCGCCGTCGCGTGGAACTGATCACCGAGGATGTCGAGGTGGGCATGATCTATCGCGGCAAGGTGGCCAAGCTGATGGATTTCGGTGCTTTCGTGACCATCATGCCCGGCAAGGACGGCCTGGTGCACATCTCCCAGATCTCCGATGAGCGCGTGGAGTCGGTCGGCGACAAGCTCAGCGAAGGCGATATGATCGACGTCAAGGTACTCGAGGTCGACAAGCAGGGCCGCATCCGCCTGAGCATGAAAGCCATCACCGAGCAAGACCGCCAAAAACTCACCGGCTAGGGCATCTGCGCCGGATGAACCAGAAAAGCCCGGAGTTTCTCCGGGCTTTTTTTCGCTCCGTTTTTTTGGCCGCGAAATGAACGCGAGATACACGCGATATATATGATCAGGGGGAGCACTTCCCGAAATCCGGACTGGTTCGGGTTTTACTCAAACACCAAACCGTAAAAATCTCTCTTATTTCGCGTCCATTTCGCGTAAATTTCGCGGCCGATTTTCACGGGATCGGCGCGCGCGCCATGGCTCCCGGTTCTGCAACAGTCTGTCCCGCGACGTAATCACGTAATCACGTAAAACAAACGACTGGACAAAAAAAACCCCCTTGGGGTAAGGGGGCAGAGTGCGTGTCAGGGTTGGGACCCTGACGGGGGGAGAACTGTTAACGCTTCACATGATAAAGCTGTTTTATATTTTGTCAATACCTTTGTTTGACACCATAGCCAAAATCAATCACCGCCATAGAATATGACCGTGCGGCCTGCATCTCTATTGCAGCAGGGCCCGGGCGACTATATCGCCCGGGCCCTGCTGTCAGGCCGCAATCAGGCTACCAGTCCGGTGTCAGATCGGCCGGTTGCTGATCAGTTCATCGACCACGGAGGGGTCGGCGAGGGTGCTGGTGTCGCCGAGGTTGTCGAGCTCATCCGCGGCGATTTTGCGCAGAATCCGGCGCATGATCTTGCCCGAGCGTGTCTTGGGCAGCCCGGGCGCCCACTGGATAACATCCGGTTTGGCAATGGCGCCGATCTCTTTCGCCACCAGGTCCACGAGTTCCTTACGCAAATCCTCACCCGGTTCCGCGCCTTTCATCAGGGTGACGTAGGCGTAGATGCCTTCGCCCTTGATGTCATGCGGATAGCCGACCACGGCAGCCTCCGAGACCGCCTTGTGAAGCACCAGGGCGCTTTCAACCTCGGCCGTTCCCATGCGATGACCGGAGACATTGAGTACGTCATCCACTCGGCCGGTAATCCAGTAATAGCCATCCTCGTCGCGGCGGGCGCCATCACCGGTGAAATAGTAGCCGGGGAAGGCCGAGAAATAGGTGTCATAAAAGCGCTGGTGGTCACCGTAGACGGTGCGCATCTGTCCCGGCCAGGGGAATTTCATGGCCAGATTACCGGCGCCGGCCCCCTCGATTTCCTGCCCTTGCTCATCCAGCAACACGGGCTGCACGCCGAAGAAAGGGCGTGTGGCCGAGCCGGGCTTGAGGGCAGTGGCGCCGGGCAGCGGCGAGATCAGAATGCCGCCGGTTTCAGTCTGCCACCAGGTATCCACAATGGGGCAGCGATCCTCGCCCACCTTGTGGTAATACCATTCCCACGCTTCCGGGTTAATGGGTTCGCCCACCGTGCCCAGCAATCTCAGGCTCTTGCGGCTGGTCTGCTTGAGCGGTTCGTCGCCCTGGCCCATCAGCGCGCGCAGGGCGGTGGGGGCGGTATAGAAAATGTTCACACGATGCTTGTCGATGACCTCCCAGCACCGGGCGGCGGTGGGGTAGGTCGGGACGCCCTCGAACATCAATGTGGTGGCGCCATTGGCCAGCGGACCGTAGACGATATAGGTATGACCCGTAATCCAGCCCACGTCGGCGCCGCACCAGTAAATATCGCCATCGTGATAATCAAAGATATAGCGATGGGTGATGGCGGCCTGAAGCAGGTAGCCGCCGGTGGTGTGTAATACGCCCTTGGGTTTGCCGGTGGAGCCCGAGGTATAAAGGATAAACAGCGGGTCCTCGGCATCCATTTCCTCGGGCGGGCAATCCGCTGAGGCTTCTGCCATCAGCTTTTGCCAGGAACGATCGCGTGACTCATGCCAGTCAATATCCGCGCCGGTGCGTTCCACAACGATAGTGGCGCGGACATCCGGGCACTGCTGCAGGGCTTCGTCCACGTTGGCCTTGAGGGGGATTTTCTTGCCCCCGCGTACGCCTTCGTCGGCAGTAATCACCACCGAGCAGTCGGAGTCCAGGATGCGGTCCTTGAGCGCACCGGGGGAGAAACCACCAAAGACCACCGAGTGCACGGCGCCGATACGGGTGCAGGCCAGCATGGCGATGGCGGCTTCGGGGATCATGGGCATGTAGATACAGACCCGGTCGCCCTTGTTCACTCCCTGTTCGCGCAGCACGTTGCCGAACTTGCAGACCTGTTCATGCAGTTCGCGGTAGCTCAGGCTGGTGTTCTGGTCGGGTTCGTCGCCTTCCCAGATGATGGCGGTCTGGTCACCACGGCTTTCCAGATGACGATCAACGCAGTTATAGCAAACATTGAGCTTGCCGCCGTTGAACCAGCGGATATGCGCCTTGTGGTAATCCCATTCCAGCACCTGTTGCCAGGGCTGGTACCAGTCAAGGTGGTTTTCGGCCTGTTCAGCCCAGAAGCCTTCAGGGTCTTCAATCGAGCGGCGGTACATCTGCTGGTAATCCTGCTCGTTGATATGGGCCCGCGTTGCCAGGGCGGGCGGCACCGGATAGACCTTGCTGGTGGACATGGAGACACTCCTCAAGCCGTTGTTGCACCTTGCGCCACCGGGCTGCATCGAAATCATGCCCGGTGACCTCATATTCTGTGATCATCCTTTGTACCTGATGAAACCGCTTGTTTCCAGCCATGCCCCTGTCTTGTCGGCGGGCCGGACAGGGTCAGGGCAGGGGGATGGCCGGTGCCGGCAAGCGCCGGCGCGAAGGGATTCGCTCCGGGTTCCAGCGGGACAGGGCAAAGTCCAGCAGCGGCATGGTGGCATCAGGCGCGTATTCATCAGGCACGGGTTGGCCAAGAAAGCGCAGGGCATGGGCGAGCAGCTCGCCCGGCGGCCACTGGTCCAGGGGCGCATCACCGGCGCGCTTGCTGAGCTTGGGGCCGTCGTGGCGAACCGCCAGCGGGATATGCAGATATCCGGGTCGCGGCAGCCCCAGCAATTCCTGCAGCCAGATCTGGCGGCCGGTGGACAGCAAGAGATCGCAGCCGCGAACCACTTCGGTGATGCCCTGCCAGGCATCATCCACCACCACCGCCAGTTGATAGGCATGGATGCCATCAAAACGCAGCACCACGAAATCTCCGGTATCCCGGGCCAGGTTCTGGCACTGCCGGCCCTGACAGCGGTCGTCAAAGCAGATGTCCCGATCAGTCACCCGTACCCGCAGCATGCGCATGCTGCGGCCCGGAGGCAGGCCGTTGCGGCAGGTGCCGGGGTAGACCGGCCCCTCGGGGCCGCGCAGTCCGGCGGCGGCAATCTGCTTGCGGTTACAGCCGCAGGCAAACACGTGGCCGTCGGCCTGCAGTTGTTCAAGCGCAGCCTGATAGGCGTCGCGTCGAGTGCGCTGATAGAGCACAGGGCCGTCCCAGGTCAGCCCAAGGCGCTCCAGGCTGCGCAGAATGCTGTCGGCAGCGCCCGGTACTTCACGCGGGGGGTCGATGTCTTCCATGCGCAGCAGCCAGTGCCCGCCAGCATGGCGGGCACTGAGCCAGCTGGCCAGGGCGGCAACCAGCGAACCAAAATGCAGGGGGCCGGAGGGCGAGGGCGCAAATCGGCCGCAAACCGGGGCCGAAGCCTCATGGGGTGTTGCCGGCATCAGCCGCCGAGCTGCTTCTCGCGGATTTCGTCCAAAGTTTTGCAATCAACGCATTGGCTGGCGGTGGGCCGCGCTTCCAGACGGCGGATCCCGATTTCCACGCCACAGGTGTCGCAAAAGCCGAAGTCATCGTTGTCCAGTCGCGACAGGGTCTCGTTGATTTTCTTCAGCAGCTTGCG
>PWYF01000033.1 GCA_003567955.1 Thiotrichales bacterium | reverse complement strand
TATGATTCCAGGCCCTGGCTCAAGCATTATCCCGAGGGGCGTGATCCCGATCTGCCGCCGCTGGAATACGACAGCTTTGGCGATATCGTCACAAAATCCAGCCGGCAGTATGCCACCCAGCCGGCGTTTACCACCTGTTTGCCCACCGGCACCACCGGCACAGTGAGCTTTGCCGAGGTGGATCGGCTGTCGGATGCTTTTGCCGCCTATCTGCTGTTTGAGCTGGGGCTGGACAAGGGCGAGCGCGTGGCGATCCAGAGCCCCAACTGCATTGCCTATCCGATATTTCTGTTCGGCGCCGCCAAGGCGGGCATGGTCATCGTCAACATCAATCCGCTGTATACCGTACCGGAAATCGAGCATGCCCTGAATGATTCCGGCGCCAAAGTGCTGCTGATGATCGATATGTTCGCCGACAAGCTGGAAAAGGTCGTGCCCGGCTCCAGCGTGCAGACGGTGCTGCTGACCAGCGTGGCGGATTTTTTCCCGGGGCTGCGGCGGTTTATCGTGCGGTTTGTGCAAAAGCGCAAGGGCATGATTCCCGAATGCAATGTTGAGGCCGGTCAGTTCATGAAGGCCATCAAGCTGGGTGAGAAGCAGCTGGCCAATGGCCGCTCCCTGGATGAAATCCAGGTCGGTCTGGATGACCTGCTGGCCTTGCAGTACACCGGCGGTACTACCGGCCCTTCCAAGGGCGCAATGCTGACCCATCGCAACCTGGTGTCCAACATCACCCAGTCGCGCAACAATCTGGAACAGAGCATGCCGGAAGAGCGCGTGGCGCTGACAGCGCTGCCCATGTACCACATCTTCGCCATGGGTGTGGGCGGTATCTTCTACAGCCTGGGTGGGCACAATGTGCTGATTCCCTCGCCGCGGCCGCCGTCCAACCTCAAGCCGGCCTTCGAGAAATTCAATATCACCTTCTTCGCCGGCGTGAATACGCTGTTCAATGGCCTGATGAACGAGCCCTGGTTCAAGGAGAATCCGCCGAAGAATCTGGAAATTTCCATCGGCGGCGGCACCGCCATTCAGGATGCCGTGGCTGAACGCTGGGAAAAAATGGTGGGTTACCCCATTTATCAGGCCTATGGTCTCACCGAAACCAGCCCGGGCGTGACCACCAATCCGCTCACCGGCCCGGTCAAGCTGGGCAGCATCGGCATCCCCTATGCCGGTACCTGGGTGCGGCTGGTGGATGATGACGGCAACCCGGTGCCCCAGGGCGAACCGGGTGAGCTGCTGGTCAAGGGGCCGCAGGTCATGAAGGGTTACTGGCAGCGCCCGGATGCCACCGAGGAGGCCATCAAGGACGGCTGGTTCCATACCGGCGATGTGGCCGTGATGGACGAAGACGGCTATTTCTTCATTGTGGATCGCAAGAAGGACATGGTGATCGTGTCCGGCTTCAACGTGTACCCCAACGAGGTCGAGGGCGCGATCGCCAAGCACCCCGGCGTACGTGAGGTAGGTGTGATCGGGGTACCCGATGAAGACACCGGCGAGGCGGTGCGCGCTTATGTGGTGAAGGAAGACTCCGGCCTCACGGAAGAAGCTGTGCGCGAGCACTGCAAGCAGTACCTGACCAACTACAAGGTGCCCAAGCAGGTGGTGTTCCGCGAGGAAATCCCGGTCAGCCCGGTGGGCAAGGTGCTGCGCAAGGATCTGCGCGCCGAGGCTCTGAAAGAGATGGGGAAAGCCTGACGCCGGGGTGGTTGATGTGTTTGTGACGGCGGGCGGCTCAAGGGGCGCCCGCCGTTTTTTGTGCCTTCGGTTCCGGCCGTTTTAAGTGTTAGGTTTTAGGTTTTAAGTCTTTGTGGTGTCGCGCTTCAGCGCGACGAATACCTAATCACCTAATCACGTAACACGTGGTTTGACCTGGTGCCCGGCCTAGCCGGGCACCAGGTCAAACCATTGCATTTCACGACCCCAGCCCTCGCGGGCCAGGCGGGCGACGGCGTGGACTTCTTCTTGCGGCGCCTGGGCCGGGTCGGCCTGTTCGCGCGGGTTGTAGTGAAAGACATACAAACGGGCGGCGAATTCATGGAAGGGCAGCGAGGATTCGCCGTGCTGCTCGCCGTGACCACTGGTCGAGGTAACGATGTTCTGGCCCCAGTCCTGGCGGCTGTCGTTATTGGGGTTATAGAAATACACCCGCATGGCCCCGTCCTCGTCCAGCGCCACGCGGATGATGGCCACCGCGTGCCAGCCGATGAAGTTGGCGTATACGTCGGTGGCGGCAATGCCGGCCGGCTGCGGGTAAATCAGGGTATGCCCGCCGTTGTGAATGGGGTGATAGGCGGTATAGAACAGGCGGATGAAGCCATTGAAGTCCACCACGTTGCCGGTGTTGTAGTCGATAGCGGTGGCGAAAGCACGATGTACCCACCAGCCGTGAAATTCCGGGTTGATCCACTTGTGGCCGTCCTCGCCGCGATTGGCAATGCGACGGCCCATTTCGGCATAGATACGATCAAGGTGCGGCACCAGTACCAGGGAGACCGGGTCGAGTTCAGTATGCAGCTCCTCGGCCAGTCCGGCCTGCAGTTCGCGGGAATTGATCGCTTCGCCCTCGAAGTGCATTTCT
Organism: Thiotrichales bacterium; assembly: GCA_003567955.1. GTDB lineage: Bacteria > Pseudomonadota > Gammaproteobacteria > UBA5335 > SLRW01 > SLRW01. Next base: position 205 of record PWYF01000033.1, on the reverse strand, counting down.
ATACAGCCCTCGCGGGCGGCATCGGTGATCAGTTCCAGCAGGTAGCCGGTGTCGCTCTGGGCCCAAAGGCTGATGGCGCGCGCCGACTGGCAAGTCGGGTTATCGCCCTGGCCAATGCCCAGCGGCAGGCCCAGCACGCTGAGGGTGCCGGCCAGCAGCAAAGCAGTGGCCGGGGGCGCATCGGGGCCACCGGCCTGGGCCAGCC
>PWYF01000119.1 GCA_003567955.1 Thiotrichales bacterium | reverse complement strand
TACCCACAAATATCTGAAAAATGAATAAACTCTACTACACCATTGGGGAGGTTTCCAAACTGACCGGGGTGGAACCGCATGTTCTCAGATACTGGGAGACGCTTTTCCCCGAACTGTCACCCGTCAAAAACCGGGCCGGAAAGCGGGTCTACAAGGATAATGAGATTCAGGTGGTCCTGACCCTTAAGGAACTCATCCAGCAGAAAAAGTACTCCACGGCCGGTGCCCGCAAGGTGCTCAGGGAACAAAAAAAAGGTCCCCGCGGCAAAGATAAGGAAGAATCTGCTCCCCTGCCCGTGGAAGTAGCGCAGGATCTGGGCAAGGTGCGCGTGTTTCTTTCGGACCTTCTCAAAAAACTGTGAGGATTGCTTCGAACGCAACTGGTCTTTTCGGCGGGGTTGCACCGGAAATGATTGCAGGTCCGGGTGTAACCGCCTGACGGGTGGAGTGATGGCAACGTGATACTGGAAATGACAAGCTGCAAATGAAACATACGGTTGGTTCTATGACGCTGAGCAACGCACAATTTGGCAATTTTCGCCTTTTTACACTGGAAACCGGAACGTTCCTTCTGGATGGCGGTTCGATGTTCGGGGTCGTTCCGAAAACGCTATGGTCGCGGCAGCTGGAATGCGATGAGCGCAACCGGGTCCTGCTCACCGCGCGGGTCATGCTGGTCCATTCGGCGGCAACGGGACGTGTGTACCTGATCGATTCGGGCATCGGGCACAAGTTCGATGAGAAGTTTGAAAAGATTTACGGGCTGGATTTGTCCGGCTACACGCTGGAATCGTCGTTGGAGTACCATGGCTTCCGGACTTCCGACATCACCGATGTGGTCTTTACGCACCTTCATTTTGATCATTGCGGCGGGGCGGTCAGGCGTGGCGACGACGGGCAGCCGGAGCTGACTTTTCCGAAGGCGCCGCATTGGGTCCACACGGCACAGTGGGACAATGTGCTGCATCCAAACGAACGGGAAATCTCCAGTTTTCTGCCGGAGAACATTAAGCCGCTCAGGGAATCCGGACAGATCCAGCTGGTGGATGACGGGCATGTCTATGAACCCGGGTTTGAGATTGTTATGGTGGAGGGGCATACGCCCGGACAGCAGCTCCCGTTGCTGTCCGACGGCAATCGCAAGCTGCTCTTTGCGGCTGACCTGCTGCCTACCACCTCGCATCTTCCGCTGCCCTGGGTGATGGGCTTTGACACACGCCCGCTGCTCACGCTTGAAGACAAAAAACGCGTCTTCTCCCGGTGCATCCGCGAAAATATCCTGCTGTTTCTGGAACACGACCCTCATCATGAGCTGGTGACGCTGGGTGACACGCCTCAGCGTCCATCTGTTGCCTGGGCGGGAACACTGGATGACCTGTGACGGTTATCGGCATACTAACCCGCACGAAACAACGTAACCAATAGGAAACTGCTTTTTAACGGAAACTCTCCAACAGGACATGCCCGAAAGGCAACGCTCTTTCGGCTGGCAGCCGGGCAGCCGGACAACCGGAACACTTGGCAACCGGGCAACCCGGGAGCTGGATAACCGGGCTACCGGACAACCGGGCTACCGGGCTATCGACCAAATCCACCGCCACAACAACTGACACATTGCATCACTTTTTATGAAGCAGGACCTGCACATTGAGACCATTGAGAAGCTGTTCCGCAATTGTCACCAGGCAATGCGCCGGCGATTCCGCACAGCAATGGCCGCGGTAGGATTTTCGGTACTGATGGCGGTGCTTGTCCTTTTTGTGCTGCTGGAACAGGTCCTGTACCTCTCCCCTTTTGTAAAGTCCGTTTTCTGGATAGCTGCGGTCGGCGGTGGCATGGCTGCGGCATGGCTGATCCGACAGCGCGTAAAGATCCCTCCTTTTACCGCGTTTTACCGCAGCGCTGCCGATGAGATCGGGCTTCCGGGAATACGTCACATATTGGACCTGTCCCACAGCCGCTATCCGGTCGATTCCGGACTGACGGAGGCGGCGGTCCGGCAGAACCTCAGGCAGATCGCTTCGGAGGATCCGGAGGGTCGGCTGCAACGGTACCGCGATCGGCATCCCGCATCCACCATACGGAAATACTCCTTCTCTGCTTCGCTGGCCGGGATCTTACTGCTTGCCGGTGTGCTGCTTTGGGCCGGCGACGCGTTTTACCGCAGCAGCACATTTTGGGTATCGTATCAGCGGCCGATACCCTTTGAGTTCTCTGTCACGCCAGGTGATACGACCATTGAGCAGGGTTCCTCGTTCCAGGTTGCGGTGCGGTTTGCCGGCAGCGTCCCCGATCAGGTACGGCTGGGACTTCGGTCGCAGCAGGAAAACGAGCCGCGCATCCAGGGCATGGTGCGTCACGACGAGCAGACGTTCCTTTCGCGCGAGACCGAGCTGTTTGAGGATGCCGAATTTTTTGTGGATATGGACGGGTTCCGCACCGGGCTCCACCATGTCCGCGTGGAGCTGCTTCCCCGGTTGCAGGAGCTGACCGTCACGGCACATCCGCCCGGATACACCGGCCTGGACCCTGAGATGTTCACCTATCCATTCAACCGGATGGATGCGGTGGCCGGATCCGAACTGGAGATCCGCGCCCGGAAGAACAAGCCGCTGCGGGAACTGCGCATGATCGCCGAGAACAGCGGGGATACCCTGTCGCTTTCCCCGGATTCCCTCATCACCAAACGCATCACCGCGCTTTCCGACGAGCGGTACCATTTTGTGATGCGTGACGAATTCGGGCTTGAAAACAGCAATCCGTTCCGGTTCCGGCTTTCGGTCACCGCCGACCAGCC
>PWYF01000149.1 GCA_003567955.1 Thiotrichales bacterium | reverse complement strand
TAATAATGCTGCTTGATGTGGTCAAAATTGACCGTGTCCGCGATCCCCGGCACCTGATACAGCGCCCGCAGATAGTCCTGCAGCTCGGGATAATCGGCAATGCGGCGGATATTGCACTTGAAGTGTCCCACGTAGACCGGATCAAAGCGCACCAGCGTGGTAAACAGCCGCCAGTCGGCCTCGGTCAGGCGCTCACCACACAGCCAGGGCTGACCGGCCAGGCGCTGCTCTACTGTATCCAGCGCCTCGAACAGGTCCGTGACCGCTTCCTCGTAGGCCGCCTGGGTGGTGGCAAAACCGGATTTGTAGACCCCGTTATTGATGCGGTCATAGACGTAGGCGTTGATTTCATCGATCTCGCCACTCAGGGCCTCGGGGTAAAAATCCAGCCCGGGGCGGCCAAAATCATCAAAGGCTGAATTGAGCATGCGGATAATTTCAGCCGATTCGTTATTAACAATGCTGTTGGTTTCACGATCCCACAACACCGGCACTGTCACCCGCCCGCTGTAATCCGGCCGGGCCAGGGTGTAGACCTCGTACATACGCTGCGCGTTATTCACCGGGTCGGGTATGCACCCCGGGCCATCGCTGAACACCCAGCCTTCATCGCCCATCAACGGGTCCACCACCGACACTGAAATCACGTCTTCAAGCTGCTTGAGCTTGCGGAAAATCAGCGTGCGGTGCGCCCAGGGGCAGGCCAGCGAGACATACAGATGATAGCGCCCGGCGGCCGGCGGATAGAGCGCACCGTCCTCGGCGGCAATCCACTCGCGAAACTGGCTGTCCTGGCGCACAAATCGCCCGCCGGTCTTGCTGGTGTCATACCAGCCCGTATGCCACTCACCATTCTGTAAATAACCCATAAAAGCTCCAGCCCGGCTTTCAGCCGGGCGTCTAAAGTCTAAAGTCCAAAGTCTTAAGACGTCTTAAGACTTAAAACCTGAGACTTTAGACACCGGCCGGAGGCCGGGTAAACGACCCGCGCCTAGCGCGGGTCACACGCACACCACGCGTAGACACCCTCGGGGTCGCTGAGGTTCAAAAAGGGATGCAGGCTCTGCTCGGCCACCGAATGCAGCGGCGCCGGCAACCAGCTCATGGCGCCGAGGCGAAAGCCCTCGCCCAGCTCCACCAGCAGGGACTCGAAAAAGCCCAGCGGCGGCTGGATGCGCACGGCATCGTATTCATCCAGCCCGGCCAGCTCCGCCGCGACTTCCAGCGCCTGGTCAAAGTCCCCCAGCTCATCTATCAGGCCCTGCGCCAGCGCGCCACGCCCGGTCCAGATACGGCCATCGGCCACCCCGTCAAGCGCCGCGCGATCCAGTTCACGGGCCTCACTGACCAGCCCGATGAACTGCTCATAGATCCGGTCCACCCCGAGCTGGAAGGCGCGCGCGGCATCCGGGTGCAGTTCACGATCCAGACGCATGCCGCCCGCCATACGCGTGGTGCCGACACCGTCGGTATGCACCCCGAAGCGCTCCAGCGTGCGCTGATAGGTGGGGATAATGCCGAACACGCCAATCGAGCCGGTCATGGTGGACGAGGCCGCCAGTATCCGGTCGGAGGCCAGTGACACCCAGTAGCCGCCGGAAGCGGCCACGCTGCCCATGGAGATCACCACCGGCTTGCCCGCCTCACGGGTCACTTCCAGCTCACGCCGGATCAGCTCCGAGCCAAAGGCGCTGCCCCCGGGGCTGTCCACCCGCACCACCAGGGCATGGATGCTGTCATCCTCACGGGCCTCGCGAATGCGCTGCACAACCCGGTCTGCCGCCACCGCCCCGGCCGGCACCCGGGCGCCGTCCAGAATCATGCCGCTGAGGGTAATCCCCCCCACACGCGGACGATCCGCCACAAGCGGGCGTTCACGGTTGAGCACGGTGACATAGTTGCGGTGGCCGATATGCGGATAGCTGCCGTTGCCATTCTCGCCCAGCGCGTCGATCATCCGGGCGCGCACCTGATCCCGGGTGAGAATTTCGCTGACCAGCCCCTGTTCCAGCGCCGCGGCAGCACCATCGCCAGCGTGTGCTTCCAGCACATCGGCAAAGCGATCGGCATACTGCTGGATGGCCTCCGGCGACAACTCGCGGGCAGCAGCCGTTTCCGCCAGAAACTCGCCCCACAGCTCCTGCAGCCAGGCCCGGGTCAACTCACGGGTCTGCTCCGACATATCATCGCGCAGATAGGGCTCTACCGCGGCCTTGTTCTCGCCAGCCCGGAAGATATGGACATCCAGATCCAGATTATCCAGCAGCTCGGCCAGATAGTAGGGGAAGACCTCATAGCCACTGATCCGCACCGTGCCCATGGGGGACAACCAGGTTTCATCGGCCAGGGCGGCGAGATACCAGGACGATTGGTGGTAACTGTCGGCATAGGCCACGATCGGCTTGCCGGATTCCCGGAACCTGGCCAGCGCGGCACCGATTTCCTGCAGCTTGCCGAGCTGTCCGCCGCCCATGCGGGTGACGTCCAGCACCAGATACTCGATGCGCTCATCCTCGGCGGCGCCATCCACGGCGCGCACCACATCCCGCACCCGGGTATCCCGGGGCGGGGCGCCGGCGAGATTGTCCAGCGCCCGCTGTACGGCATCGCCCTCATATTCCTCGACCAGCGTGCCGTAAATGGCGACAACCAGCGCCGAGCCGGGCTCGACCTTGGGCCCCACGTCACCGCGCAGCACCACCACAATCACGACCAGTACGGCCACAAACAGCAGATTGGAGATAATCCGCCGCAGCAGATCCAGCCCCCGCCCCAGGGCACCAAACAATCTTCTCACCGGTCCT
>PWYF01000247.1 GCA_003567955.1 Thiotrichales bacterium | reverse complement strand
CCGTATTTTCAGTCGGGAATGTAATCGTATAAATGAGGTTTGATGAGGTTATTCCATCGCCTGAGGGTGCCCAGGTTTCTCCCCCGTCTAATGTTTTTATCACATTTCCCCTTCCTGCGGCGTAGCCCACATCATCTGAAGTGAAATACAACGCTTTTAACATATAGTCCACTTCTGAATCGTAATCGCTCCATGTAGTTCCGGAGTTTTCTGTTTTTAATACCGTTCCATTGTCTCCTACGGCGATTCCTTGATTGTCAGTGAAAAACCATACGTTGTAGAGAGAGCCGTTGATGATTCCGCTGGTACGCATCACGAAAGGGTTGGTGCCATCGCCGAAGAATATGGCTCCGCCTGTGCTTACAAAGTCCACATTTCCGGATGGGCGGGTAAACATGCCATTCACAGGGTAGGTTTGACTCTCATATAAATGGGCCCAGGTTTGTCCACTGTCAGTGGTTTTGTGAACCCTGCCAAGTCCATCTGAAGTACCTACATATCTGTAACCACTGGTGGGGGAGTAAAAATGTAGCCTGGTCACATTACTTATGAATCCACCATAACTCACAGGCTCACTCCAGGTTTGTCCGGCATCGGTTGTGTGTGTAATGTGGGTTCGGGATGTGATGTAGGCCACAGTATCGTTTACCGCGTCAATGGCGATGGCGGATGATAAACCCTCAAGTTCTATTACACTCCATGTTTCTCCTCCATCGGTAGTTATTTGCGCAGGACCCATAAACCAATTTGTGCCAATTCCAACTAACTCATTAAAGAATTCAATTTGGTTAATCGTAATATCCAGAGTAATGAAATCCCAGGAATTGCCTCCGTCAGTGGTTTTGTAAAGTCTTCCTGACTCAGCTATAAAATAGGCCGTATGAGTTTCGCTAAAATCAGGAGGAAAACTCGCGTCCCAAAAGCCAGACGCACCTTCAGTCTCGATTATTTGTTCCCAGTTGTCTCCTCCGTCTGTGGTTTTAAACAATAATGTTTGTGCCCATCCAGGAGATCCAATATAGCCAAAAAGAAAGCCTGTATGACTGTCTGTAAAGACAACTTTTTTAAAATGATGGTCGTGCCCAGTGTCATAGGCTATCCAGTTAAATCCGCCATCGGTGGTTTTTAAGAATGCTCCGCCCGAACCCACGGCAAAACCGGTGTTTTCATCAATATAGTGAATGGACTCAAGAGTTGCGTTGTAGTTGCTGTTGCCTACTTCGGACCAGCCGTCGTCAATGAGTTGGGCGTTTAAAAGTAAAGGCACTACAGCCAAAAGGAAAAGTGTAAGTTTTGTTTTCATCTGTATATAATATGATTAAATAGGTCAGATGGAGCTCACCAACAATAACCGACATAAGAGTTTTAGTGTTGCGGCGAAATTATAATCATCCGCGTGTGTGTCAAAGTTTTTGTCATGGCTCGTTTCATGTGTTTATAATTTGTTTTTTTAAGGCCACATGGAACATCCCTGAATAATCATCCGCCTGTGTGATAAGATGCCTTAACATGGATGTTTCATCTGTTTGAATTTATTAAGGGCGAAACTCTGAGTTTGCTTCTGAGCATTCCGGAAAAGTATCACAAAGTTTCGCCCTTGAGTATTAGATAAAATGGGTTATTTATTTATAAGAATTTTTCTGCTTACAACTTTGTTTGCATCTTTGATTTTGATTATATAGATACCATTTTCGAAACTTGATACATCAAGATTTACCCTGCCTGATTGATTGCCCAATCTCATCACTTTTGCCCCGGTAATGGAATAAATATCAATGGTACTGTTTGTTTCCAACCCTTCTATGGATATATGGTTTTGAGCGGGGTTTGGAAATATTGAAATGTTTTCCTCAGCCATTATGCCGACCGAAGTACCGGTTTCAGAGGTAGTAACTTCAATGGTATTTGAATAATCAGAATAGCCACTTTCATTGTATGCCCTGACTCTATACTCATATGTTTTTCCTGGTTCCAGACCTTCTACTTTAAGCGAGAGTTCCCACCAAACATGTCTTCCAGAATAGCCGTCGATGTGTGTATCAAAACCATCATCAGACACAAACACTCTGTAATAAGCAGCTTCTTGCGGTTCTTCCCATCGTGCTACAAAACTATTTTCAGTAATGTTCTCTGCATTAATCGCAACAGGAATGCTTGGAATCCCTGGCTGCTGCTCCCAGGTCATTACACTCATAGTATTTGAATATGCAGACTCATAACCATCAACCACAGCCGTAATTCTATATTGATAATATGTATGAACCTCACCTTCGTCGAAAAAGAAGTTAAGGTTATCAAATGGAAAATCATCTCCATAAGACACAACTCCTTCATAGCCTACCTCATGACTGGAGAAGTTGTCTGTTGAAATGTATACTTTATAATGATCCGCATCTTCTACTTCCTCCCAGTTGATTACAAACCAGGCTGAAGAGACATGTGTAGCTTCAAGTGCCACAGGGGGTTGTGGAGTGTTTTCATGTATTGTGGTAACTTCAATAGCGTCCGAAAATTCAGAGCTGTGGCCCCCTGCAACTGACGTGACTAGATAAGTATAGGTTTTTTCCGATTCAAGCCCGGTAATTGTGTAAGTTGTGTCGCTAACTGCTAAAGGCCAATAGCCTTCCAAGGGTTGTTCATTATAAATCACCCAAAGATTGTAGCCGGTTGTATTGTCCACGCTTGTCCAGTTAGCTGTAAACCTGTCATGCATTACATCTGTAGCTTCCAATGCTACCGGAGGAGTCAATACAGTGGTTACATTATGTGTTTCTGAGAAGGATGACATGTTATCACCCTGAAAATCTTG
>PWYF01000234.1 GCA_003567955.1 Thiotrichales bacterium | reverse complement strand
CGGGACAACCTGTGGTGCGGTCAGGCTACTAAAAGCATTAACCATGAAGAGCACGAAGAGCATGAAGGGTTAAATGGGAGCCAGCCTTGGCTTTGGCTGCCGGAACAGAGCAAGATACCGGCTACCTCCCGGCTAATCGTACCCCCGGAGCTATCCGGGCATCCGCCCCCACGTTATCAGCTACCCCGGGCATTTTCGTCTTCATGCCCTTCGTGCTCTTCATGGTTTAAGCATTTTTATTTTGTTTATCTCGCGCGAATTTCGCGGCGGATCAATCAAGCGATCGGCGCGTGTGACGCGTTCCCGGTTCTGCAACAGTCTATCCCGCGACGTAATAACTTAATCACTTAAAACCTAACCACGTTTATTAAGCGGAACATACTTGCGCTGGGCCGGTCCGGTATAAATCTGGCGCGGGCGGCCAATGCGTTGCTCGGGGTCGTTGGTCATTTCCATCCAGTGCGCCACCCAGCCCACGGTACGGGCAATGGCGAACATCACTGTGAACATGTTGGTCTGCAGGCCCAGTGCCTTGTAGATGATGCCGGAATAGAAATCGACATTGGGGTAGAGCTTCTTTTCCTTGAAGTAATCATCATTGAGGGCGCGTTGCTCAAGCTCCAGCGCCAGTTCGAACAAGGGGTCGTTTTCCTTGCCCATGCGCTTGAGCAGCTTGTGGCACATGCCACGTATCACGGTCGCACGCGGGTCGTAGTTCTTGTAGACACGATGACCGAAGCCCATCAGGCGGAAAGGGTCGTCCTTGTCCTTGGCCTTGTCGATGTATTTTGGAATCTGGCTGACATCGCCGACTTCCTCCAGCATGTTCAGCACCGCTTCGTTGGCGCCGCCGTGGGCGGGCCCCCACAGGCAGGCAATGCCGGCGGCGACTGCCGCGTAGGGGTTGGTGCCCGAGCTGCCGGCCAGGCGCACGGTGGAAGTGCTGGCGTTTTGCTCATGATCGGCGTGCAGGATGAACAGCATGTCCAGCGCCTGGGCGGCCACCGGATCGACTTCGTATTCTTCGCACGGCACCGCAAACAGCATATGCAGGAAGTTTTCACAGTAGGCCAGATCATTGCGCGGATAGATAAAGGGCTGGCCGATGGAGTGCTTGTAGGCGCAGGCGGCAATGGTCGGCATCTTGGCAATCATCCGATGGGCAAAGATTTCCTGCGCCCGGGCGTCGGTGATATCCAGAGAGTCGTGGTAGAAGGCTGACAGCGAGCCTACCACGCCGGTCATCATGGCCATGGGGTGAGCGTCGTAATGGAAACCGCGGAAGAAGCTCTTGAGCGCCTCGTGAATCATGGTGTGGTAACGGATAGAGCCGGTGAAATCCTCCAGCTGGGCCTTCTTGGGTAGTTCGCCATAGAGGCTGAGATAGGCCACTTCGAGGAAGGTACTGTGCTGGGCCAGTTCTTCAATTGAATAGCCGCGGTACATCAACAGGCCCTGGTCGCCATCAATGAAAGTGATGTCACTGCGACAGCTGGCGGTGGAGACAAAGCCCGGATCATAGGTGAACAGGCCGTGCTCCTTGTACAGGGCGCTGATATCGGCGGCATCCGGACCTGTGGTGCCGGTACGTACCGGCAGCTCGGCGCTTTTGCCACTTTCCGGGTCGTTAAGTATGAGTTTTTTATCAGCCATGGGTCTCTCCTGAAAATACCTGGACGTTACGCCTCGCCGGCGATGTCCACGGGAACCTGCGGATAGTGTTCCGGGTAACCGGTGCGCGCCACCCCTGAATCGACCGCGGCCTTGGCCACGGCGGGCGGGATGTAGTCAATCAGACGCGGATCCAGCGGGGTGGGAATAATGTAGTCGGGGCCGAAGGACATTGCCTCCAGGCGATAGGCCTTGAGCACTTCCGCCGGCACCGGGTCCTTGGCCAGGGCGCGCAGGGCGTGCACGGCGGCGATGTGCATTTCCCGGTTGATGCGCTTGGCGCGGACATCCAGGGCCCCACGGAAAATGTAGGGAAAACCCAGTACGTTATTGACCTGGTTGGGGTAATCGCTGCGGCCGGTGGCCATGATCAGGTCCTTGCGGGCCTGTTGCGCGACTTCAGGCCGGATTTCAGGGTCCGGGTTGGACAAGGCGAAAACCACCGGGCGTTTGGCCATGGACTTGACCATGGCCGTACTGATCAGGTTGGGGCCGGAGACGCCGATAAACACATCCGCCCCGTTCATGGCGTCCGCCAGGGTGCGCATCGAAGTGCTGACCGCGTAGGAGCGTTTGGTGGCGGTGAGATTGGTGCGTTCGCTGTGGATCACGCCCTGGCGGTCAACCAGCAGCAGGTTGTCGCGCCGGGCGCCGAGTGCCAGCAACAGATCCATGGAGGCAATGCCGGCGGCGCCGGCCCCCAGGCAGACGATACGCACGTCCTCGATTTTCTTGTTCTGCAGCTCCAGCGCATTGAGCAGGCCGGCGGCGACAATGATGGCGGTGCCGTGCTGATCGTCATGGAATACCGGGATATCCAGCCGTTCAACCAGGGCTTTTTCGATTTCGAAGCAATGCGGCGCGGCGATGTCCTCGAGATTGATGCCGCCAAAGGTTGGCGAGATGCTGGCGACGGTCTCAATGAAGGCCTCGGTGCTGGCGGAGTCCACTTCAATATCGAAGACATCAATATCGGCGAACTTCTTGAACAGGACGGCCTTGCCTTCCATCACCGGCTTGCCGGCCAGGGCGCCGGTGTTACCCAGTCCGAGCACGGCGCTGCCATCTGTTATTACCGCGACAAGATTGCCCTTGGAGGTGTATTTGAAGGCGTCGTCCTTGTTGGCGACGATGGCGCGCACCGGCGCAGCCACCCCCGGCGAGTAGGCCAGCGCCAGTTCGCTGTTGGTGGTAAAAGGCTTGGTGATGGCGATGCTCAGCTTGCCCGGTCGCGGTTTGGCGTGATAGTCGAGCGCGTCTTGTGTGAGCTTGTCTTCGGTCATCACTGGGTCCGGGTAGCATTACACGCCGGTCTGGCACGCTGGCAGCGGCGCGCCGGACCGGGACGCTTCGGGCCGGGCCGGCCCAAAACGGGAAAGCTTATTTTTTGCCGTATTTGCGCCGGAAACGGTCGACCCGGCCACCGGAATCGACGATTTTCTGCTTGCCGGTGTAGAAGGGATGGCACTTGGCGCAAACCTCGACCTGAATGTCCTGCTCGCTGGTCGAGCGAGTCACGAACTTGTTGCCGCAGCTGCAGGATACGGTGACCTCGTTGTAGGCCGGATGAATATTCGCTTGCATCTTTGACTTACCTCGATAACTGACAGCCGCCGGAGGGTTTCCTGACCAGCTCGCAAAGGCGGCCAATGTTAAGGTTTTTTGTGCCGGCGGGCAAGTCAGAACAAGGGCATGCGGGTGTTAACGAAGTGCTTTGGTGTAATTCCCGGGGCCTGTGGATAAGTCTGTGGATGAACCGCCTGGTCTGATGTCAGGCCTGAAATCGCGAGCAGACGGCGACCTTCCGGCTTGCTTGTTATGTGTATTTTTACAAATAAATCAATAAATTAATATGATTTTACCGGGGTGCTTGCCGCAGGCTTGCAAGATAGGGCGAAGGCGGGTCAGTTCGCGTGATGTGCATAACTCCTGTACACAAAGGGTTATTCATCCTCCCGGTAGGCGGCCGAAATTGCCGGCGCACCGCTGGCATCAATGTTTATGCAGACCTGTATGGGCCGACAACATACCGGGCAATCCTCAATCAGGGTTGTCGCCGGCTGATCGGGGTCCAGCGGTAAGGCAACCGTTTCGCCGCAATAGGGGCAGTCCAGGTCAGCAGTCATGGTCGGGCTTGCGCCGGGGTTGGCTCCGGCACCAGCGGCAAGAGCAGCGCATCGAGGTGCAGTAGTCCTGCCGTTGTCAGTCGCAACCGGTTGCGTTCCAGCCGTGCCAGCCCCTGCGCGAGCGCTGACTGGAGGGGGTCGAGCAGTGTCTCGACGGGTAAACCGGTACGGTTTTTGTACATGTCGAGCTCGACCCCGGTGGTCAGACGCAGACCATTCATTGCGAATTCCAGCGGTCGCTCGTGCCGGGCCACGACCTGGGTGCGAGTAACACGCCGGTCCGGGTCAAGCTGAAGATAAGTGTCGGGGACGCGGTGGCGCTGGTAGCGCAGGATGCGATCCTCGCCGGCAAAGCTCAGCTTGCCATGGGCGCCGGCGCCCAGTCCCAGATAATCACCGTATTGCCAGTAATTGAGGTTATGCCTGCAGTGTTGGTCCGGCCGGCTCCAGGCGGACACCTCGTATTGCACCAGGCCAGCCTGGCGCAGTTTGTCGCCGCAGCGGGCCTGCATTCTGGCAATACTGTCGGCGTCCGGCAGTTTTGGCGGCCGCCGGTAAAACACCGTATTAGGCTCCAGGGTCAGCTGGTAGTGGGAAATATGGGACGCGCCCAGCGCCAGGGCGGTGTCAATATCATGAAGCGCCTCGTGTTCCTGCTGGTCCGGCAGGCCGAACATCAGGTCCAGGTTGAGGTGCTCAAAGCCGGCATCAAGCGCTGTTTCAGCGGCGCGCAGGGCGGTGTTGCCATCATGGATGCGGCCCAGTTGACGCAGCCGGGTGTCATTGAAGCTCTGCACCCCCAGCGACAGCCGGGTGATGCCGGCCTCGCGCAGGTCCCTGAAACGAGTGGCTTCAAGGCTGCCGGGGTTGGCTTCCAGGGTAATTTCCCCCGGCAGCGGAAAGTACTTGCTGATGCCCTCAAGCAGACGGGCAACCGCCGTGGCGGAGAACAGGCTGGGGGTGCCGCCACCGATGAAGATGGAGGTCAGTTCGCCTGGGCGGCCTGCATCTGCGATTTGCAGGTCATACTCAAGGTCCATCAGCAGCGCGTCGATATAGGCTTTCTCGGGCAGCGGCCCGCGCCGTTCGTGCGAGTTGAAGTCGCAGTAGGGGCATTTGCGTACGCACCACGGCAGGTGGATATACAATGCCAGAGGGGGCGGCGACATTGTGGGCTGTGGGGCTTGTGTGGCGCTGGCTTCCGGCATCCCGGTATTCTAGCAGCGAAAGACCCGTGTCCGGGGCAAGTGAATAGCAAATCGTCCAAGGTTTTGAGTTTGAAACGGGGGTTGCTGGCATGTGGGGGAAACTTGTGAGCAGAGTGCTTGTTGGTGGCGGCATCGTGATTGCACTGGTGCTGGGCTGGGGCTTGTGGCTGGCAGCGGAAATGGGCGAATTCCGTCAAGCGCAGAATGTCCATCCCGGCGAGTGTGTGGCGGTGCCGGGAGTGCCCGGGGGCGAGGACATCACCATTCACCCGCGCGGAGATCTGGCCTATATCTCCAGTGATGACCGGCGTTCCGTGATGCGTGGTGAGCCGGTGCCGGGGGCCATCTTTGCCTATGCTCTGGATGAGCCGCAGGCACAGCCGGTTAATCTCACGCCTGAAGCCGGGGTCGATTTTCGCCCCCACGGTATCGATTTGTTCGTGGGGGAGGACGGCCGGGAGGTGCTGTTTGTGGTGAACCATCCGGGTGAGTCCCTCTTCGGGGCGCCCGAGGGTCAGACAGGGCCGGCGCATACGGTGGAAATCTTCGATATTGAGCAGGGGCACCTGGTGCATCGAAGCACGGTGGCCGGCGAGCTTATGATCAGTCCCAACGATGTGGTGGCTGTGGATGCCGAGCGTTTCTACTTCACCAACGATCACGGCACGCGTCCGGGTTGGCAGCGCGAGCTCGAAGACTATCTGCGCCTGCCCTGGGCCAGCGTAGTCTATTTTGACGGGGAGCAGATGGTCGAGGTCGCTGAGGGGTTGACCTTCGCCAATGGCATCAACCTGTCGGCTGATGGCCGGCGTCTGTATGTTGCCGAAACCACGCGGGGCACGGTGCGCGAATATGAACGCGATGTGGCGACGGGCGCGCTGACACACTGGCGGACCATGGACCTGGACTTCGGCGTGGACAATATCGAGGTGGATGCCGATGGCGACCTGTGGGTCGGCGGGCATGTGAAGTTATTGACCTTCGTACGCCATGTGGATAACCCGGAGGTGCTGGCACCGTCACAGGTGGTGCGGGTGCGGCTGGATGAGGACGACTACCGGGTTGAAACGGTGTTTATGGATGACGGCGCCCTGCTGTCAGGGGCCAGTGTCGGCGCCTGGCACGAAGGTCGGCTGCTGGTGGGCTCGGTGTTCGAGGATCATATCGTGGATTGCCGCGAAACGCGTCCGTAGTTTACGCCTGCAGCCCGATCCATGGCCCATGCATTTTCAGCCGGTGTCGAAGGAGATCGCCGGGATTTCAGATCGCAGGCGATCACGAAGTTGCCGCAGCGCCACGGCGCGGTGACTGAGGCGATTCTTCTCTTCCGGCGCCAGCTCGGCGGCGGTGCGACTGTCTCCGGCAATCCGGAATACCGGATCATAGCCAAAGCCGGCCTTGCCCCCGGGGGTGTCTGCAATATGCCCATCCCAGGCGCCTTCACAGATCAGTGGCACAGGATCTTCGGCATGGCGCATGAATACAATCACGCAGCGGAAACGGGCCTGACGCTGCGCCCCTTGCAATGACTGCATTTCGGCCAGCAGTTTGCGGACGTTGTCGTCATCGGAGGCCCCTTCTCCGGCGTAGCGGGCGGAATAAATCCCGGGGGCACCACCCAGCGCCGGGACTTCAATGCCGGAGTCGTCGGCCAGAGCAGGCAGTCCGGTGATACGGGCGGCATGGCGGGCCTTGATCAGGGCGTTCTCCACGAAACTGAGACCGTCCTCGGTCGGGCTGGCCACATCAAGCTCACGCTGGGCCACCAGGCTCAGTGGCAGATCTGCGAGACAGGCCCGCAGTTCACGTAATTTGCCGGCATTGCCGGTAGCGACCACCACACGTAAGGGAGAAGGGTGGCTCATTTACCGCTGCCCGCTTCAAGGGCCTCACGCTGGTGGCCCATCAATTGCTCAACCCCCTGATGGGCCAGGTCCAGCATGCGGTCGAGTTCGTCCCGGCGGAAGGCGTGTCCTTCGGCCGTGCCCTGAACCTCGACAAAGCCGCCGGCTTCCTTCATCACCACATTCATGTCTGTCTCGGCTTCGGAGTCCTCAGGGTAATCGAGGTCCAGCACCGGCGCCCCCTGGTAGATGCCCACCGACACTGCAGCGACCTGGCTGTGTAGCGGAGAACGGTTGATGTCGCCGGCATCCAGCAGGGACTGCACGGCATCGGCCAGCGCGACCCAGGCCCCGGTGATGGCGGCGGTGCGGGTGCCGCCGTCGGCCTGGATAACATCGCAATCCAGGGTGATGGTGCGCTCACCCAGCGCTTCCAGGTCGGTGACGGCGCGCAGGGAACGCCCGATCAGGCGCTGGATTTCCAGTGTACGCCCGCCCTGCTTGCCGCGGCTGGCTTCGCGATCCATGCGGGTATGGGTGGCCCGTGGCAGCATGCCGTATTCGGCCGTGACCCAGCCCTGGCCCTTGCCGCGCAAAAAGGCCGGAACACGTTCGCTGATGCTGGCGGTGCACAGCACCCGGGTATCACCAAAACTGCACAATACCGAACCTTCGGCATGTCGAGTGTAATTGCGGTGAAGCTTGACGGGGCGTAACTGATCAGGGGCACGGCCACTGGGACGCATGGAATACTCCGTTGGCAGGGAATGAATTGACGGGCGGCAGTATACCAGTGCCCACGACAGGGGCCAGGACCACACAGTGGGGTCGGGCCTGCTTCCAGTGACGGTGCATTTCGACGTACCATCCCCGCTCTGATGGACGTAAGGGGGCAGGCATGATTGCCAGTATGACCGGCTTCGCCCGGGTCGAGCGGCAAGTTGACCGGGGTTCGCTGCACTGGGAGTTGCGTTCAGTCAATCATCGCTATCTTGATATCAGCCTGCGCTTGCCTGAAGAGTTGCGCTCGCATGAAACGGATTTCCGCCAGCGTATAACCGGGGCCGGGCCGCGTCGGGGAAAACTGGATGTGCAGTTGCGACTGGGCCCGGCGGGCGGCCATGCCGGGGCGATGGAAATTGATTCGCAGGCGCTGTCGGCTGTTCTGGCGTTGACTCGGCAAGTGGGCGAGAAAATGCAGGCGCCTGCGCCCGTGAGCCCGCTGGAGATATTGCGCTGGCCGGGGGTGGCGCACGAGCCGCAACCTGATCTGGCGGCTGTGGCGAGGGCGGCGAGCGAGGCACTGGATGAGGCCCTGGCGGCATTGATGGCAAACCGGGCCGATGAAGGCGAGCGCATCCACGTCATGTTTGGAGAGCGGCTGTCCGCCATTACAGCCCTGGTTGCCGGGGTTCGGCAGCGCCTGCCGGAAGTGCTTCAGGCCCAGCGGACACGTTTGCAGGAGCGGCTGTCGGAACTGGTGGCATCTCCGGATAATGACCGCCTGGAGCAGGAGCTGGTGTTGCTGGCGCAGAAAATGGACGTGGCCGAGGAACTGGATCGTCTGGACAGCCATGTTGCCGAATTCAGGCAGGCGCTGGGGCGCGATGAAGCGGTGGGGCGACGACTCGATTTCCTGCTTCAGGAATTCAATCGTGAAGCCAATACGCTGGCGTCCAAGTCTCAGGATGCGGCCATGACCAGCGCCGCGGTGGAGCTGAAAGTGTTGATCGAGCAGATGCGGGAACAGGTGCAGAATGTCGAGTAAGGCGACGGAGGAGCGGGTTCGCGGATCGCTGTTTGTGATCTCGGCGCCTTCCGGCGCCGGCAAAACCAGCCTGGTCCGGGCCTTGCTGGAGCGCTGCGGCAATCTTGAATTTTCAGTCTCGTGTACCACCCGGCCGCGCCGGGATGGTGAGCGCGACGGGGTGGATTACCATTTTGTCGATCATGCCGATTTTGAACGACGGGTGGCGGCTGGCGAGTTCCTGGAATACGCCGAGGTGTTCGGTAATTACTACGGCACCAGCCGTGATGAAGTCGATCGCCGGCTGGCGGCGGGGCGGGATGTGATTCTCGAGATTGACTGGCAGGGTGCCCGCCAGGTGCGTCGGCATATGCCTGAAAGCGTCAGCATGTTCATCCTGCCGCCATCGCGCGAAGCCCTGGAGCGGCGTCTGCACGGTCGGGGCAAGGACAGCCCCGAGGTGATTCGCCAGCGCCTGGCCGAGGCCGAGGCCGAGATGTCGCACTGGCACGAATTTGAGTATGTGATTGTCAACGACGATTTTGCCGAGGCGCTGGATGACCTGGCTGCGCTGGTGCGAGGTCGCCGCCTGCGCCGGGATGCCCAGGCGGCGCGTCATGCGGCATTGCTGGCCGAGTTGGGTGTCAGCCCCGGCGGTCCAGTGGAATAGGCCGAAATCGTCTACCCGCCATTTTAAGGAAACGCTGATTCATTCGTCACGTCTCAGCGGGTCCTGCGGCGTCCATATGCAAGGCGCCGTGCGCAGTCGAAGGCGGGTTGCCTTTGCAAGCTCGGCAACGCCTGGGGCGCGACGAATGAATCAGCGTTTCCTTAAGGCTGCTTTATTGCCCGGTCTGGGTTACCATGGGGAGGTCAATTTTAATCGTTGAATCAGGAGCCTCAGGAAAATGGCACGCGTTACCGTAGAAGACTGCCTTGCCTCCATGAAAAACCGTTTTGAGCTGGTGTTGGTGGCGAGCCGCCGGGCCCGGCAGCTGGCGCGCGGGCATGAAGCGCACCTTGAGTGGGAAAATGACAAGCCCACGGTGATGGCGCTGCGCGAGATTGCCGAGGGGCATGTTGATGCCAGCGTGCTCGACGAGATCGAACAGGCCGAGGCGATCAGTGCTGCCGAAGAAGCGGCCATGCGTGAGCGGGATTTGGAGGTGGAAGCCGAGTTGGCCGAGCAGGCCGGCAATGAAAAGGCTGCGCCGACTGAAGTGAAGGCTGAAGCGGCCGGTGAAGCGGAGAGTGAGCCGGCAGTTACCGACGAGGACGCGCCCGGGTCTTCCGAGACCAAAGCCGGCGCGGATGAAGACGATGCGGAGGAAAAGGGCAGCTGAATCCGCCACCGCCCGGCCGCCCCGCCGGGCGTCCGGAACCAGGCCCGTACAGGCCGGCAGGGCCGGGAGTGCAGGCAGTAAAATGGCATCAACACTGGCCACCGAGACCCTGCACGACCAGCTGAGTCGCCGGGAACCTGAAAACGGTCCGGAAGAACTGCTGGCCCTGCTGGGCGAGTACATGACCCCGGCGCAGGTCGAGGACGTGCGTCGGGCCTATGAATTCGGCGCTTCAGCACATGAAGGGCAGCGCCGGATGTCCGGTGAGCCCTATATTTTTCATCCTGTGGCCGTGGCCCGTATTCTCGCCGGACTGCGCCTTGATCGTGACACCATCGTCGCCGCCCTGTTGCATGACGTCATAGAAGATACCCCGACCGCCAAGGAACAGATTGCCGAAGCTTTCGGTGATGAGGTGGCCTTGCTGGTGGACGGGGTCAGCAAACTGACCCAGATCAACGCCAAGTCCAAGGCAGAAGCCCAGGCCGAAAGTTTTCGCAAGATGATGCTGGCCATGGTGGAAGACATCCGGGTCATCCTTATCAAACTCGCCGATCGACTCCACAATATGCGCACCCTGGGTGTGATGCGTGCCGAAAAGCGCCGGCGTATTGCCCGGGAAACGCTGGATATCTATGCGCCGATTGCCCACCGTCTGGGCATGAATCGCTTATTGGTAGAGCTGGAAGACCTGGCCTTTGCCGCGTTGTATCCGGTGCGTTTCCGGGTGCTCGCGGACTCGCTGCGTCGCGCCCGTGGCAATCGCCGGGAGATTATTGGCCAGATTCACCAGGCGCTCAGCGAGGCGCTGGCCCAGGAAGGTATCGAGGCCACCGTGGTCGGGCGGGAAAAGCATCTCTACAGCCTCTACCAGAAAATGCGCAACAAGGAACTGTCCTTCTCGGAGGTGTTTGATGTCTACGCCTTCAGGATCATGGTGGATCGCGTGGATGCCTGCTACCGCACCCTGGGTGTGGTGCACAATGTCTACAAGCCGGTCCCCGGGCGCTTCAAGGACTATATCGCCATCCCCAAGGCCAATGGCTACCAGTCGCTGCATACCGTGCTTTTCGGCCCTCACGGCGTGCCGATTGAAGTGCAGATACGCACCCATGAAATGGATCTGATGGCCGAGTCCGGTGTCGCCGCGCACTGGAAATACAAGGAAGGCGAGCAGGGGGGCACCCCGCATGCCCGCGCACGCGAATGGCTGCAGAACATACTGGAAATGCAGAAACGCGCCGGTAATTCGCTGGAGTTTCTGGAAAACGTCAAGGTTGACCTGTTCCCGGATGAAATCTATGTGTTCACCCCCGATGGCGCCATCAAGCGCCTGCCCCGTGGCGCCACGGCGGTGGATTTTGCCTATGCCGTACACACGGATGTCGGCAACACCTGTGTGGCGGTCAAGGTGGACCGGCGGCTGGTGCCCCTGAGTACCCAGCTGACCAACGGTCAGACCGTGGAAGTCATCACGGCGTCTTCCGCGCGGCCCAACCCGGGGTGGCTGAATTTTGTGGTAACGGCCCGCAGCCGTGCCAACATTCGCCATTATCTCAAGAATCTGCAGAGTGATGAGGCCCAGGCGCTGGGCAGGCGTCTGGTTGAAACCGCCCTGACGACTTTCAGCATGCAGGTGGATGATATTGAGCCTGATCGCTGCGAGCAGGTGCTGGTGGAACTCGATTGCGCCGATCTCGATGAGCTGTGGCAGAAGGTCGGCCTGGGTGAGCTGATGGCGCCACTGGTGGCCAGACGGCTGGTGCCGGGTGGCGATGACAAGGCACTGACGGAGCAGGATCGTCAACCGCTGGCTATCCGCGGTACCGAAGGGATGGTGCTGAATTTTGCCCGTTGCTGCCGTCCCATCCCCGGTGATCCCATTCTGGGCTATCTCAGCGCCGGCCGCGGAATCGTGGTCCACACAGCCAATTGCCGAAACCTGGCCGGTTTCCGTAAACACCCGGATAAATGGATTGATGTACAGTGGGCCGACAGTGTGGAGCGTGAGTTCCCCGTCGAAATTCGCCTGGAGGTGGCCAACGAACGTGGCGTGCTCGCCACCCTGGCAGCCGAGATTTCGCGCCTGGAGGCGAACATAGAGCAGGTGGAGGCGGAGGATCGCTACGGCAGTACTTCGGTGCTGGGGTTTGTGATTATGGTTCGGGATCGCAGGCATCTTGCCCGGATCATGAGGCGCATGCATGCCATGCGGCCTGTTATCCGGGTCAGTCGCGCCCGTTCCTGAACCCCGGCGCCACCATTCGCTCTGATTGCAATTCGGGAGACTGCAGATGTCGCGAGAGATTATTCACTCCGATGAGGCGCCGCGTGCCATTGGCCCTTATTCCCAGGCCGTGGCCGTGGGCGATACCGTGTATTTATCAGGCCAGATTCCGCTTGATCCGCAAAGCATGACGCTGGTCGATGGCCCCATAGAAGACCAGGCCCGGCGAGTGTTTGACAACCTTGCCGCAGTGGCCGGGGCGGCCGGGGCCGGACTCAAGGATATCGTCAAGCTCACCATCTATCTGGTGGACCTGGGCGATTTTGCCCGCGTCAATGCGGTGATGGAGGAAGTTTTCGGCGAGGTGCGCCCGGCTCG
>PWYF01000028.1 GCA_003567955.1 Thiotrichales bacterium | reverse complement strand
GGCACTGCAAGTAGTTCCTGCAATTCCCACCTGCGCGGGAATAGACGAGAAAAATCAAATACCAGGTTCTCCCTGAAATTTCCGGCCCACCCAAACTATCCGGGCATCCGCCCCCATGACATCAGCAAGCCCCACCCCTTCAGGTTCTTCATGCTCTTCATGGTTAATGCTTTTGTTTGAATGCAATCATCTGTGCGGCGTAGCCGCACGCCGACAACGTAATCACTTAATCACGTAACCACGTAAAACGCGCGTTAAATATAGAGCCTCAGCTTAGCCGAGTTTCTGTTTGACGCGTTGGCTAAGTGCGCCCATATCCGCCCGGCCCTGGGCTTTTTGTTTGAGCTGGCCCATGACCTTGCCCATGTCCTGCATGCCCGAGGCGCCGGTGGCGGCAATGACTTCATCGACCAGGGCTTCGATTTCGGCTTCCGAGAGCGGTTCGGGGAGGTATTCCTGCAGTACGGTGATTTCAGCCTGTTCGGTGGCGGCGAGTTCTTCGCGACCGGCTTCCTGGTACTGGGCGATGGACTCGCGGCGCTGTTTGACCATCTTTTCGAGCGTTGCCAGCACGCCGGTGTCGTCAAGCTCGGTGCGCTCATCAACCTCGCGGCGCTGGATCTCGGCCAGCAACATGCGGATGGTGCCCAGCCGCGCCTTGTCGCCACCGCGCATGGCGGCTTTCATGTCGTCCCGGATACGGGCCTTGAGTGACATGGCAGGGAATCAGCTGGAGGACAGCTCAGGGACGCAGACGCTTTTGCGCCTCGCGCTGGAGCTTTTTGTGATGGCGTTTGATGGCCGCCGCACGCTTGCGCTTGCGTTCCTGCGTGGGCTTTTCATAGAACTCGCGCCGCCGCACTTCGGTGAGGATGCCGGCTTTCTCGCAGGAGCGCTTGAAACGCCGCAGGGCGGCATCAAAATACTCGTTTTCCTTGACACGTACCGTAGGCATTCGGTGCCCCTGTGGTTGTTCATCAGTGGTTCCCGCGGGTCCGGAAAACCACCGGTATCCCGAAAGGGCCGCAAATTCTAGCGCCGCCGGGTTAGAATTTCAATTCTCCGCGCTTGTCTTGCGCGCCTGACAACCGAACGGAATGAATTGCAATGCGTGTGCTGGGGATCGAAACCTCCTGTGACGAGACCGGTGTGGCTGTTTATGACAGCGATCGCGGCCTGCTGGCGCATGCGCTGTACAGCCAGGTGGCCACCCATGCTGTTTTTGGCGGGGTGGTGCCGGAACTGGCCTCGCGCGACCATGTGCGCAAACTTTTGCCGCTGATTCGCGAAGTGATGACGGCATCCGGCAGCGCACCGGGAGATATCGACGGCATTGCCTGTACCGAGGGTCCGGGGCTGGTCGGGGCATTACTGGTGGGCACGGCGGTGGCGCGTTCGCTGGCCATGGCCTGGGATGTGCCCGCGCTGGGGGTCCATCATATGGAGGGGCATCTGCTGGCGCCCATGCTGGAGCACCCCGCGCCCGAATTTCCATTCGTGGCGTTGCTGGTCTCCGGCGGCCATACCCTGCTGGTGGATGTGCAGGGTGTGGGGCGCTATCGCATTCTCGGTGAGACCCTGGATGATGCGGCCGGCGAGGCCTTCGACAAAACCGCCAAGCTGCTGGGGCTGCCTTATCCCGGCGGTCCGGAGCTGGCGCGGCTGGCCGAATCGGGACAACCTGACCGGTTTCGTTTCCCTCGCCCCATGACTGACCGGCCGGGGCTGGATTTCAGTTTCAGCGGCCTCAAGACCGCAGTGCTGACCCGGGTGCGGGAACTGCCGGATGATCCACAGACCCGGGCTGATATTGCGCGGGCTTTTGAAGAGGCCGTGGTGGATACGCTCGTGATCAAGTGCCGGCGGGCGCTGGAAGCCGCAGCCATGGCTGGCGATCCGCCACGGCTGGTGGTGGCCGGCGGCGTGGGCGCCAACCGCCGGCTGCGTGAGCGCATGGCGGAGATGGCCGCCACGCTGGATGCCGAACTGTGGTATCCGCGCCCGGAGTTCTGCACGGATAATGGCGCCATGATCGCCTGTGCCGGCAGTGTACGGCTGACCGATGCCGACAAGTCACATGCGATCACTGCCCGCGCCCGCTGGTCGCTCAGTGAATTAAAGCCTCCGGCTTTAATTCGTGGTTAAGTGGTTAGGTGATTACGTTGTCGGTGTGCGGCTGCGCCGCACGGATTGATTACATTCAAATAAAAGCATTCACCATGAAGAGCACGAAGGGCATTAAGGGTTAATGGGCCCCCGTCTGGCTTTGGCTGCCGTCGTTCCCGCGCAGGCGGGGACCCAGAGGCCCTGCCCGAACGCATTTGTAGCCACCGAACACACCGAATTTATTAGCTCAGTGAACTCTGTGTGCTCTGTGGTTGGCTTTTAATGGCCTGGAACTTCGGCAAGGCGGTATTTATTGCACCACAGAGGACACAGACAAAGGCCTTGATGTTTTTTCGGTGGCTTTCGGTGTGTTCGGTGGCGATTTTAACGAGCGCGGGCAAAGACCGGCGTGGTTCCTGGATTCCCGCCTGCGCGGGAATGACAATCACTTAAAACTTAACACTGAAAACTTAAAACGCCCGGCGAAGCCGGATTCATGGCCTTCATGTTCAGCTTTCAGGGAGTTTTTAAACGGCATATCGGCGCGAGCGCCAGATTGATCCGGTGTGCAACGATCTGTCCCGCGACGTAACCACGTAACCACGTAACCACGTAAAACGTTTTTTAAGTACACTGCCCGCAGTGTGAGGCACGGGGCGTCTGAAGCCATGGATATTATTTATCTGCATGATTTGCGTATTGATACGGTTATCGGGGTATTT
>PWYF01000113.1 GCA_003567955.1 Thiotrichales bacterium | reverse complement strand
TTTGGAAATAACATCTTTGGAGTATTCAAAAAGCTCATCCCATTCATTCCGGTAAAGGCCATCGCCTACCAGATCTCCTGAAATTGCATAAAAGGCTGTTTCCGGATGATTTTCCTCTGCCATATAATGCAATTCACCAGCTTTGGGTGAGTTATGAACATCGCCAAACCATATAAATGAAAATGAATCATTGTCGCCTGCGGTAGTGAAGGTCTGTGTTTTTTCCCATGACGTTTGCGGGACAATCAGGTATTCATAGGATGTACCCGGATTAAGGTCTTTCAACCGGGCGGTAAAGCGATGCATAAACCGGTCATTCATCAGCCTGAGGTCTTCCATAACATAGACACTGGCATCTTCAGTATAAACTTGATCCGAACCTTTTTCACGGTATTTTACAATACCTGCCGACACGGTCGTATCGGTCCGCCACTGAATATCAATGCTCGTTGAAGGATATGAACTCCATGTGAGCAAGGCATGGTCAGGCTGGTTGGAGGAAGGATGATCTGTTTTACGGAAGGCATTAACCAGATGTGTTTCAACACCTCTTCCCCTGATCGTTGTTAAAAGCTTCTGTCCTTTTAATTCAGCAGGAACATCCATCAGGACCAACTCACTCCAGTCGTGATAAGTGAATGCACCGTCTTCCATTGTTCCAACATATTGCTCCCCGGGGAAAAAATTGCTTAATTCAAGTTCTTCATTTTCATCCTGCGGACCGATACACACAAAATAATGATATCTATAGTTTTCAATCCCATTTATTCCAAGCCCGACCCTGCCGGCGTCAAATGATTTTTGCCAGATTTCATATTCAACCTGTCTATTCCGGACAATTTTATCAGTCTTTTTAAAGTCTATGCCAGTCAGCCAAAAAGGAACAATATCCTGATCTGAACTACGCATAACCGAAACCACAACCGGAACATTCACATCAAACATCCAGTGCCGGGTACCCAGCACTTGCAGCTCATCATCAGAAAATAGATCCATTACCTGTCCGTGTGTTAATGAAGCGAGTTCCGGTTCACTTTTTGTCTGGTATAATTCCGTGATAACATCATCTATAATACTATCTACCGTAGCATCTTCATGGGTGTCGGGTCCTGTGCAGGCTCCAAGGAACAGTGCTGTAACAATAAATAAGTATTTTGCAGCAATAATCAAGCTCATAATTTAATAGTTTAGAAAATGGTTATCAAAAAGACATAGTACTATGTAAATATATCAGTAGTGTCCGACTAAAATTTAAATTATTAAAAAGAAGGGGTTACTCCCCGAAGGTTTCACCCCCATGTTGTATGTTTGTAGTTACCACACCAAAAACAACAACATGGATAAAAATACAGAAATAAAATTTGTCGGACAGCCGAACCTATGGCTTGACATTTAAGGAGGTGTTATTAATTGATTCCACCACCATCCGTTTGTTTAGTGATATACTCAAAGGGGTTGGGCGCAACCCCAAAGGCGACGGAAAGAAGAAAGGTGGCTTGAAGGTTCATATGCTCATTGACGCAGTTCAATCGGTTGGACGATTTATCAAGATCACCACAGCCAAGGTACACGACAAGAATTTTATTAAAAGCCTGGAGTTGATCTCACATAGCATGATTGTTTTTGATAAGGCATACAATTTTTATCATCAATTTGCCTTGTGTACAGAAAAGCAGGTGTATTTTGTAACAAGGTTAAAAAGGAATGCAATATATACAGTGCTTTATACCCATCGGGAACATTACCGCAAAAAGGGAAAGGCTAAGGTGCTCAGGGACTAAACAATAGAACTGAGCTACTACCCTGATGATGATAGTGGCAAAAAACGATTCGACCAACAAAGGACATTGCGTCTGCGCAAGGTTTGTTATCAGGATGAAAAGGACCGTTACTAAGAGTTTCTAACTAACAATTTTGACATTGAGGCTGAGGAGGTGGCATTTCTTTATAAAAAGCGATGGGGGATCGAGATTTTATTTAAAAAAATGAAGCAGAACTTTCAGCTTCACTATTTCTACGGTGAAAATGAAAATGCTATTCGTACACAGGTTTGGTGCACCCTGATAGCCCAGTTATTGCTGACGGTTGTACAAAAGATAGCCCAGACAAAAAAAGCTTTTTCGGTTGTTGCATCATTAGTTCGCATTCATTTGATAAGTATGCTGGATGTATTCGAGATGCTACGGAGTACCAGAAGAGAATATGGAAATAAACCCTTAGGTCCACCTGGTTTTGATCAACAAATGAAATTGGCGTTTTTTTAAAGGGGGTCGGTTTATGAAGAAAGCAAAATGCTTATTGATATTCAATTAGTTGTAAATATAAAATGCCGATACTAGAATTTAGTCGGACAATAGTGATAAAATTTTTATAATTACTCCCTGCGTTCCCGCTAATTCGTTCCAGAATAACGTGGTGTTAGAGATACATGTCAATACGGTTTTCCCTTTCGGGGAAGTGAACCGATCAGCAATCCTCCTTCCCTTAAGAGCATCAATGATAATTACTGAATCACTCATATCAAACACAAAGCTATTGCACTGGATTCTCCCGGATCAAGGTCCATTTCAACACTACGAAGATCATCACCCCACCAACTTCCTGCTCTCCTTTAGCAGGCCGGCCGGAATAGGCTCGGCCAGCCTCCATTCTATACTCATCGGCCTGGCACCATACGATTTCACAAAGCTCGCCTCACTCAGGAAAACATACGAAATGGCAAGCCCGTACTCATCCCTGTTCTGCTCCCGCACAAACAGCAGGATCTTCTTGCCCGTCTCCCTGTGCTTTATATAAGACAACCCCACCGGCGATTCCGGCGACGCACTGTTCTGCG
>PWYF01000034.1 GCA_003567955.1 Thiotrichales bacterium | reverse complement strand
AGCCGACGACAAGAATCAGGACCTGCCAATCGATTCGCTGCTGGATAATCTGCCTGGCATGGCATTCCGTTGCCGTGCCGACCGGCACTGGAGCATGTTGCTGCTGTCCGGACGCTGCAAAGCGTTGACCGGTTATTCTGCCGATGCCCTGCTGGGCAACCGCGAAACCAGTTTCGCCAACCTCATCCATCCACATGACCGCACACGGGTGCGCCGACACTGGCGGCAACTGCTGCAGCAGGGCGAATCGCAGTGCGAGCTGGAGTTCCGGCTGGTGTGCCGGGAGGGGCAGATTCGCCATGTCTGGTTGCGCGGTTCCCTGATTCGCGACAGCCGGGGACATGGCCGCTACCTGGAAGGGCTGGTCGAGGACATCACCCCGCGACGCCATGCCGAATGGTTGCTGCAGGAACAACATCGGGTATTGCAGGCAGTGGCTGCAGGGGAACCCCTGCCCCGGATTCTTGATTCAATGGCCGATTTTGAAGGCCCTCCCGACAGCGACGTCCGCTTTGTGATCCTCACTGCCGGGGAACCGGACAACAACAATATCCACCGCATTTACGCCCGTCGGCTACCCCGCGAAATTCGCAACTGGCTACGCCGCGGGACCCTGGATCGCATCTGCCCCATCCGTGCCGTCACCACACTTACAGGCGAAAACAGGACGGCAGCGCTGGATCGCGGATTCCGGACCCTGTGCCGGGAAGCGGGGATGCCGGCACTGGCAGCACAGCCGATTCGCTCACCCGGAGGCGAACAACTCGGTCTGGTGATTATGCTTGACAGCCTTGAGCACGCTCAGTCGCCTTCGCCCCGCGAACAACAGACCCTGACCATGATCACCAAGCTTGCCGGTGTCGCCATACAACAACAGTACATTCGTCAGAATATGGACCTGGCGACGGATGCCCTGGATCATGCCGGCGAGGCAGTGCTCATACTGGATGGCAACCTTCAGGTCATGGCGACCAATCAGGCCTTCCAGCGCATGACCGGCCATCAGGGCAACAGTTTTCTGGACGCGCATGCAGGCAAACCGGGCCAACTCCCGGTCGACAGCGAAACCTGTCGCATGCTGCAGCGTAAAATGCGGCAGGTAAGCCAGTGGGATGGCGAAATTGCCGTGCTCCGCAGCGACGGGCGCACCCTGCCCGTGCTGTGCAACATTCGCCTGATTCAGGAAGCGCCCGCTCACAGTCGTCATTACGTGGCCGTTTTAAGTGATATTTCAAGGCTGCGCAGCTATGAAAAGCAGATTGACTACCTGGCGCACTATGATCCGCTCACGCATCTGCCCAATCGCACCCTGATTGAATACCAGACCATGCAGAGCCTGCACGAGGCCGCGACCAGCGACCGTTTCCCCGGGCTGTTGCTGATTGACATGGACCATTTCAAGGCCGTGAATGACACGCTCGGCACCCAGGCCGGTGACCGTGTCCTGTTGACGGTGGCGCATCGCATGCGCGGGGTTTTACGTGACCGTGACACCGTGGCGCGATTAGGCAGCGACCGCTTTCTGGTGCTGGCCAATCGCTGTCGCAGCGTGGAGGATCTGGGCCTTGTCGCCACCAAGCTGCTCGATGCCATTTCTCGCCCCATCCGCATCAAGGGTCGTGAGCTGTCGCTTTCGGCCAGCATCGGCATTGCTGCCTACCCTGCCGATGGTCGCGATTTCACCAGCCTGCTCTCACGCGCCGAAGCCGCCTTCAACACGGTCCGGCAAAAAGGTCGCAACAGCTATCGCTTTTTCACTGGTGAGATGAACCGCGGCGCCATGGAACGCCTGGAGCTGGCCACCGGCCTGCGCCGCGCCCTGAGCAATGGCGAGCTGTTTCTCAAATATCAGCCGGTTATGAATCTCAAGAATGGCGAGGTGCTGGGACTGGAAACCCTGATCCGCTGGCGCCACCCGGAGCTGGGTCTGGTCATGCCACAGCGTTTTATTGCCCTGGCCGAGGAAACCGGCCTGATTGAGCCCATCGGTGACTGGGTGCTGGGCACAGCCTGCAGGCAGTTACGTGAGTGGCGGGAACAGGGCCACGACAACCTTCGACTGGCCCTGAATCTTTCGGCCCGACAGCTCTGGCAGCCGGGTTTTATCCATCGCATTGAACACGAAATGCGGGACAATCAAATCGCCCCCGGCATGCTGGAACTGGAACTGACCGAAACCATGGTCATGGATGAACCGGCCCGGGCACGCGAGATGCTCGAGAAACTGGCGGCCATGGGCGTCACCATTGCCATTGACGATTTTGGCACCGGCTATTCCTCACTCAGCCATTTACAGTATTTTCCCTTCCACCGGGTCAAGATCGACAAGTCCTTTATCCGCCATACCCCACAGGACAGCGATTCAGCCACCCTGGTACGCACCATCATTGCCATGGCCGCCACGTTGCGTCTGGGCCTGGTGGCCGAGGGTGTGGAAACCCCGGCTCAGCATGCCTTCCTGCGCGAAGCCGGATGCACTGAAGCCCAGGGTTTTTACTACAGTCGCGCCGTGCTCGCGGAAGAAGTGCCTGATATGCTGCGCCGGCTGCAAAGCCGGCAACGCGCCTGATTATCAGGGTCCACCTGAGGTGGGGCGAACAGATCAGCGCGCCCTGCTGAAAGCCGGCGACGGCATTTTTCTCGGGCTGTTGTAAGCGGGAAAGCGGGAAAGTTGTAAGATATACAGCGCCGCGCTCTGCGCGGCTTCCTGTAACCTTCCCGCTTACAACGATTCGTGCAAAGCACGGCAATCGCCGTCAGAGCGCAAACACAGATCCAGCCACACCGGGTCGTGATCCGAGCCCCTGAATACGGTGCCACGGGCCGCCTGTGGATAACGTCCGTCATAGGCAAGAAACCAAGGCTCATCGGCATTGATATGCCAGATACCCACCTGTTGCACCCGGTCCAGCAGCGCCTGTGGCGCCAGCATATGATCCAGATAGCCGGATTCCCCCCTGAACACATAGGTATAGCGACGCTCGCGCGGCAGGCGGCTGGCGATCAGGTCCACAAACCCGGCGGCTGTAAACGCCCTGACCGGATCCTCCCCGCCGTAGGCATTGATATCCCCCAGCACCAGCAGAGGTGTGTCAAGCTCGTCGGCAAAGGCCAGCAGTGCGCGGGACTGTTGCGTGCGCAGACGATTCCAGCAGCCCTGGCCAAGGTCAACATCGCCGGCAGGCGGGCATCGCACCTTGGATTTGGAATGCACCACAGCCACCGAAAATACCTCTCCCCAACGCCCCTCAACGCCCGGATCTGATGCCCGGAAATGCCCCACTGCGGGTGGCCGCAGGTGCACCGCGGCAGCATCGCGCTGCAACGGCCCTTCCGGGGTGACGCGCGAGGGCCGATAGATCATGGCCACCTTGATGGCATCGTCGCCCGAATCCTGTGAGCCAGTAAGCTGACGGTAATGATTTTTCGCCGGCAACCCCTCATTCAGATGGGCCAGTAAATCCGCCACTGCCGCCGGGTTATTTTCCACCTCCACCAGACCCACAATATCAGCATCCAGGGCCTTGAGCGCCGCCACCAGTCGTTCGCGCTGGCGCGCCAGCGCGGCGCGGCTGCGGGCACCCCGCTGCCCCGGAGTGATAAAGTAATTCTCGAGATTGAACGCGGCCAGGCGAACCGTACCCGCCACCGGTTCGGGCGGCGCCGACGGTCTCGGATTGGCCTCGACAAACTGCGGCGGACGCAGGGGATGGATGCGGTAATCGTCAAACGCCCAGGCCAGCACCCCGGTCAGGCCTTCTACCTTGCTGCCGACCCGACGGGTGCCCTGCTCATCCAGCCACGGTAGCGGTTGTGGCCAGCTCTGGTAGCTGCCGTCATCAAGAATGATGCGTCGCCCCCGATTCTTCGTACCATCGTCATCTGCAAAGTTGGTGGGTCGAAATAAACGCCCGCCGACAGAAAGCGCCAGAGACCCGTAACGGGGCAATTGATAATTGCCACTGACTGTCAGCGTCTGCGGAAAATGCACCTTGAGGCCTTCCAGCCTGGCCAGCGGCGTCTCCGGCGGCAAGCGCAGCGCGACCGGCGAAGGCAGACCAGTTTCATCACAATCGCGCACATTCCGGATGCGGGTTAATTGTTGTTGCCCCCGAAACACCCCGACATGCGCCTCAAACCACAAACGCTGGCCGGGCTGAATCAGCTTCTGCAGGCGTTCATCAGGATCAGGCACATAAACAAAGATACCGGCGGGCAACCGGGCTTCATTGCGAGGGCCGTGTTGCAACCAGAAGCCATCAATACCCGCCTGCCCCGGAAACGCCGCAGTGACCACACCTTCTACTGCAACCTGTTTACCGGGCGCCAGGGCGTCGCCGGTGTAGCCCTTGATCGCGTGGATACTTTCAGCGACGTCACCACACTCGGCAGCAACCGGGCAGGGCACTGCCGCCATCAGAGTACATACCAGGACAAGCAATCGTGAAATCACCGGGGCCTCCTTGCACGCGGTATTAGTTGGTTGAATCATCATAGGCAGGCTCGCATCATTTGACAATTACACCATTTCGTGTAAACGTCGGCCTGACCCGAATATAAAGGAGGCTAGCACCATGGCAGCGAGCGCAACCGCTACCGCCGATTTCAAGCGCCCGCCGATTGAGCGGCGTGATATCAGTTTTGAGCTCAGTGAGGACATCCCGCGCCACTGGCACGGGGGTGATCCATTCATAACAACTTACTTCAACGGGCTTTCGATTATGTTCCCTGAAGGGGAGCAGTTTTTCATCGACAGCGTCCGCCATTATCGTGACCAGATCACGGACCCCGAACTCAAGGAACAGATCCGCGGCTTTATTGGCCAGGAAGCCATGCACAGCCGTGAGCATCTGCGCTATAACGAACTGCTCGACCAGCAGGGCTACCCGGCCAATCGTCTGCACGAGAAACTCAAGGGTATTCTCAAGTTTGTGCGCCGCCGGACCTCTCCCAAACAACAACTGGCAGCCACCTGCGCGCTGGAGCATTTCACTGCCATCCTGGCGGATGTGGCCCTGCGTGACCGGCGAGTCTATGCCGGGGTGCATCCGGTGTTCCGCGACCTGTGGCGCTGGCATGCGATTGAGGAAACCGAACACAAGGCGGTGGCCTACGATGTCTACCAGTCGCTGTTCCCGGGCTTTATGGGCTACCTGACCCGTATCCGCGCCATGATCCGTGTCACCATTCTGTTTATGTGGCGTTCCGGTTCTCATCACGTGGCCTTGCTGCGTGCCGACGGCCAGCTCTGGAACCTGCGTGGCTGGGCCCGGGCCTTTCACTGGTTCTGGGTGCGTCCCGGGATGTACCGCCAGATATTACCGACCTACTTTGCCTACTACCGGCCCGGCTATCATCCCTGGGATCATGACAACAGTGACCTGGTCGACTACTGGAAGAAAACGCTGGAACGCAAGGGTTACGGTACCCTGCACCAGCACGAAGAGGCGGACACCGCCGCATAGCCCTGGCCCGTTCACAGGCACAAAAAAGCCCGCATTGATGCGGGCTTTTTTGTGCCTGGTAATCCGGGTGCCTACATCACCGGCTCAATCCCCAGCTCGGCAAAGCCCCGGGCTTCGAAATTCTGCCGGAAAAGATCACGCAGATGGCGAGCCTGGGCATCATAGGCCTCGGGATCAGACCAGGTGGAACGCGGATCAAGAATCTCGTCCGGCACGCCCGGGCAAGCCACCGGCGTACGCAGACCGAAGATGGGGTGCTCGCGCGTTTCCACGTCGTTGAAATCACCCCGCAAGGCGGCATTGAGCAATGCCCGCGTGTGATGAATGGAAATGCGCTTGCCCACGCCATAAGGCCCGCCGGACCAGCCGGTGTTGAGCAGGATACAGCAGGCGTCCTGATCCTCGATTTTGCCCGCCAGAATGCGGGCATATTCGGAAGGCTTGCGGGCCATGAACGGGGCGCCAAAACAGGCACTGAAGGCCGCCTTCGGCTCGGTGACACCGACTTCGGTGCCGGCCAGCTTGGCGGTAAAACCGGAGACGAAATGGTACATCACGTCTTTTTTGTCCAGCAGCGACACCGGTGGTAACACGCCAAAGGCGTCCGCTGTGAGCAGCACAATCGTGCGCGGGTGCGGACCGCGCGCGCCGGGCGCCACGTTGGGATTGCAGGACAGCGGATAGGAAAAACGCGTGTTCTCGGTGATTGAACGATCCGTCAGGTCCAGATCCTGGGGATGGGTCTCGGCCAGCGGCTTGCCCGGCAACGGTGGTACGTTCTCAATCAGGGTGCCGGGCATGGACAGGGCCGCGGCAATCACGGGCTCGGCTTCCTTGTCCAGATCCACCAGCTTGGCGTAACAGCCGCCCTCGAAATTGGAGACCCCGTTGGCGGTCCAGGCATGCTCGTCATCGCCAATCAACTGGCGATGCGGATCGGCTGACAGGGTGGTTTTGCCGGTACCACTGAGACCGAACAGGATGGCGCCATCGCCTTCCTCGCCGACATTGGCCGAGCAGTGCATGGACAGCTCATCCATTTCCGGCAACAAGTAGTTCATCACCGTAAACATGGCTTTCTTGTTAATGCCGCAATAATCGGCGGGACCCAGCACCAGCACCAGCCGGCGCTGCAGATCAATGATCACCGCTCTTTCGGAACGGGTGCCATCGCGCTCGGGATCACAGCGGAAACTGGGCACGTTGAGCAACGTCCAGCGACGCTCGTCGGGGTTTTCTACCCCCGACAGGGATTCCACAAACATATTGCGCACAAACAGGGCGTGGGTGGCATATTCGCCCACAAAGCGATGCGGCACGGCATAGGAGGGATCCCAGCCACAGTACACATCTTCCACATAAAGGCGAGTGCCGCGGGCATTGAGATGGGCCACCACGCGCTCGACCAGGGCATCAAAAGTGCCCGGATCAAAGGGACGAAAATCGTCCTTCCACCACACATTGTCCTCGACTTCAGGGCGAGCCACGCCATAGGTGTCCTTGACCGGGCGGCCGGTACAGTCGGGGTCGGAATAAAATACCAGCGGCCCTTCCTTGCCCAGCGCAGTGGCAAAGGCCTTCTGTTCATTATCACCGCCATCGTGGCGCACCCGGCCACGATCATGGCGGATCGCTTCCTCGAACAGTTCGTCGCGAGTCAATCCGTAACGATATTCAACATCCCGCAACCCAAGAACACGCTCGAGATCGGCTCTAAAATCCGTGGAAACTTTTTCCACAGGCTCCCCATCCTGCTGATAAGCACTCATTGCATCTCTCATTATTACAATCCCGGCAAACTGAACCCCGAACAGCTCGTGGGCCTTACGATATGGTGACCACCCCGAAACGCGTTAAAAGCAGCAGGCTACTGCGTCAACGCCGGTCAGGCAAGCCGCTGCCCGGCAGGCCGCAAGCTCAGTGGATCATGCCCGCCACACCTGCGCATCCCAGCGCTGCGCCACCTGACGTCCCCGTGCCTGATTAACCGGCAAACACACCATGATGGCCATTACGAAAAGCGCGATACAAAAGAGCATGGAAGCATGCAGACCGAAGATGTTCTGCAACACGCCCAGACTGAGTATACCCACTACTGCGGCAAATTTGGCCGCCAGCCCCCAGAAGCCGAAAAACTCCGCCGATTTGTCCCGCGGCGAGAGAATACTGACCATCGCCCGGCCTGCGGACTGGCTTGAGCCCAGACTGGCCCCGGCCAGTGAGCCGACCACTAAAAACACATACTGCGCCTGCAAATCCAGCCCCAGCCAGCGATTGGCTATCTCCGCAAGTTGCGGCGTGAGATAGATGCAGGCGATTGTAACAATCCATAACAACAGGGTCATGATGTAGGTGGTGCGGGCGCCGATTCTGTCCTGCAGCCAGCCAAAACCCAGCGCGCCCGCGGCAGCAAATATCTGCACCACAATAAACATGATATTGCGCACCCCGGTGTCCCAGCCGATCACCTGCGCGCCATAGATAAAGGAAAAAGTAATGATGATGTAGATGCCGGCCATGGCGAAAAAGATCGACAGCATCATGAAGCCCAGATCACGGAAATGTCGCAAGTCGCCCAGGGTGGTGCCCACCCTGGCAATGCCCACAGACAAATACCCCCGCCCCGCCGGCAGGGCACTGGCAGTGCCGCGCTCACGCAGCCAGACAAAGGTCGGAATCGCAGCCAGCAGGAAAAAAGCGGCGGCAAAAGGTCCCACCCAGCGAATACGGTCATAGTTCTCGGCGCTGACCTCCCCCAGCACTGCCAGGGTAAAGCCGGCAGCAAACAGGCCACCCACATAGCCCAGTGCCCAGCCGAAACCGGAAATACGACCCTGATCCTCCGGCGGCCCCAGCCCGGGCAAAAAACTGGCAATAAATGACTCCCCCACGGCATAGGCGTAGTTGGAAATCACGATCAGCAGCATGGCCGGCAGGATGTAGCCGGGCTCAATAAAATAAAGCAATGCAGTGGCAAATACGGTGACGATATAACTGGTAAACAGAAACTGTTTGCGCCGGGCAGTGAAGTCCATCAACGCCCCGAGCAGCGGGCCGGAAACCACCACCATCAGGTAACTGGTAGCCAGTGCGGCACTCCAGAGCAGATTGCCCAGCCGGTAATCATCCCCCCGGTCGCCGACGATGACCCGCGTAAACAGGTCGCCGAAAACCACTGTAATGATCAGCAGGGTATAGGCCTGGTTGGCAAAATCGAACATGGCCCAGCCGAAAATCTCGCGGCGGGGCGCACGAGGGGGATCGGGTCGCGCGGAATCAGGCTGCCCGGATAACAAGCTCACAGAGGGCGGATCAGGTATCGGCGGCGGTCGGCGTAGCGCTGCCAACACGGCGTTCAATCACCGGAATCCGCAGCGAACTGCCCGCCCTGAGCTTACCCAGATCGGCCTCCGGGTTGTACTGGCGTAACAACCACAGGGGCACACCCCCATGATCACGCGCCAGCGTCCACAAGGAGTCTCCCGGCTGAACGGTGTACTCACGGCTGTCAACAATCTGGTAGCGCTCGAAGAAGGCGCCCTGACGACCATCGTGCCATTCGCGCCGGCGATGCTCGAAAACCTCGGGATCGGCGCCGGTGAACTCCAGCCGCAACCGCTGGCCGACCACCACCGGCTGACCCATGCTCAGGCCATTGATCTGGCGCAGCCGCGCGGCACGAATACCCAGCCAGTCGGCGTAGTGCCCCAGGGTTTCACCGTTGTGCACCACAATCGAGCCATCAGCAGCCACCGCAAAGTCACCGAGATCGGGGGCCACGGTGGGCGCCACTTTGGGGGTATTGTCGCTTTCCCCCCGACTGGCGACAGGCCGGGCACGGCCTGCCGATGCCACACGGGTCCCCTGTCGTGAGGCGGCGGCAGCGGCGGGGGGGAGGTGCAGTTCCTGGCCGGGATAAATCCGGTCCAGATCCGAAAACTGGTTGTAGGCCACCAGGTCGCCCTGGTTCATGCCATAGCGCCGCGCAATACCGGAAAGCGTATCGCCGGCACGAACCTTGTGTATACCATCCTCGGGCAAGGTGCGGCCGGCGACCTGTTGCCCCACCACCGGTATCTGCAGATTCTGCCCGGCGTAGATCACCTGT
This sequence comes from Thiotrichales bacterium, assembly GCA_003567955.1. Taxonomy (GTDB): domain Bacteria; phylum Pseudomonadota; class Gammaproteobacteria; order UBA5335; family SLRW01; genus SLRW01. The sequence goes on along the minus strand of PWYF01000034.1, from coordinate 3,095 downwards.
CCATGACCCAGGTTGTTGAAACGGGCCAGCTCCCGGATACCAAGACCATGTCGGGCAGCAATACCGGAGAGTGTTTCCCCGCGCTGCACCACATGCGTCATGATCCCCCGCTGGCGGGCATGCAGCATACCCGGGTCCAGCATGGCCAGGGCTTCCTCCAGTTCCATAGCCAAAGTTTCGCGGGGCAGACGCAATTCAACACCACGGGGGATACGCAAACTGCCATCCCATACCTTGGGACGCAGTGCGGGGTTGTGTGCCCGAAGCGTGGGAAGATCCACATAAAGTCGCTCGGCCAGCTCATCGGCCTCGATAAAAGCCGGCGTCACTGCGGAGGTGTACTCGCGGGGTTGTTCCCGTACAAGCTCGCCGAATATCTCATCCGCCCGGCGGTGCACTTCAACCGCAGCCAGGAAGGCGGGATAGAAATTACGTGAGGCAAAACCGAAACGCGGGCCGCGGTACTGGCGCAGGATCACCTCGATATCTGTGGTGCCAAGCTCCCGCGTCGCGCGGCGCATGCCTGTGGGGCCATGATTATAGGCCGTCAGCGCCAGCGGCCAGGACTCCAGCATGCCGTGGTTATGATCCAGCAGGCGGGCTGCCGCCCGAGTGGAAACGTAGGGGTCCATGCGCTCGTCAATGACCTCATCCACCCGCATGAACCGCTGGCCGGTGGCTCGCGTAAACTGCCACATCCCCGCGGCACCCACATGCGACCAGGCATAGGGCGTAAAAGAGGACTCAACATGCGCCAGCGCCGCCAGCTCCCGGGGCAACCCCTTGTCATCCAGGATCTGGTGGATATGGGCCATGAAAGCCCCGGAACGCACGACCCCGTCACGGAAGCGATCTGCCTGACCACGCTGAAAACGGATGCGCCCGGCGGCGGCCCGCAACTCCTCGCGGGTGACATCCTCGGGGAACAATGACAGTATCCGGCGGGCTTCACCGCCCAGATTGTCATGAGGCCCGGAAGCCAGTGCGCGCAGGATGGATTCATAGCGCTCGCGGGCACGATTGACGATGGCGCGCCGCTGACTGGCCGTGGCAGAAGACGGGAAATGCACTTCGTCGTAGACGACGTCGAGATAACGCCGGTCATGCAGCAGGCCGCCGTTACTGTCAACGCCGGCATAAACCTGCACCCAGAAGGCGACATCCGGCTCCAGTTCCGCCGGACGGGGAAACAGCTCGACCGTATTGGCGAAGGCGCTGCCTGAATACAACAGGCACAGCACAAGCACGGCACGGCGCAGGCCGGCCGAAAATCGCCTTGTTGTGACCCCTGGTGCGCTCAAACGGGACCCTCCCCCCACAAACATGGCCTGCCGGATTGTGCCCCGGCGGGTTATGGTCTGCGCCCCGCGCAGACTGGCCAATATTCACGTTGCGCCCTATGATGCCATGCTTCGGCCGCTACAAGCCATATGCAGCCGGAATTCAACCACCCGTAACGAAAGCGCTTGCCATGATGCCGGAAACCCTGCTTGCCATTGCCCTGGGTGGCGCTATCGGTGGCGCGGCGCGTCATGCGCTGAGCGAGGCAGTGCAAAAGCGGGTCCGGGGCAACTTCCCCTGGGGTACCCTGTGCGTCAATGTCAGCGGCAGCCTTGCTATCGGCATGCTGGCCGGGTTTATCGGAATCACAACGGCCGACACACCCACCGAACCCGCACAGCTGATGCTGATCACCGGCGTACTGGGCAGCTTTACCACCGTGTCGGCCTTCAGCCTGCAAACCCTGATGCTCTACCGTTCAGGCCACCAGTTGCAGGCGGCACTCAACATCCTGGCCTCCACCCTGCTCTGCCTGACAGGCGCAGGGCTGGGCATGAGGATCATGGCATGAGCGGGCCCCGGGCTTATATCTGTGTAGCCACCGGCAGCGCCCTGGGTGCGGTGTTGCGATATCTGGCGGGCCTGCCCTTCAGCGCCACCGGCGCTTTGCCGTGGGATACCCTTTGGGTCAACATCACCGGCTCACTGGCCATTGGCTTGCTGGCGGCAACGCTGTTTCACCCCCGACGCCCGGCAGCGGGGGACGCATTGCAATACTTTCTGATCCCGGGCCTGCTGGCCGGCTACACCACTTTCTCGGTCTTCAGCCTGCAAACCATGCAATTGTTGCAGGAGGGACAGACTGCCCTGGCAGCACTGAATATCATGGCCAATATCCTGCTGGCCCTGGCCGCGGTGGCTGGCGGCCATGAGGTCGGCACCAGAATTCGCCAGCGAATGGTCCCAAAATAGTGCAACGCTGTCTTGTGAGCGCCCCCGCCGCATGATATGTTAACTTCGCCTGCACCAGCGTGGTGCGGGCACAGGAGCACCGGGTCGGGGATTGGTGCATCCGGCCCGGGTACAACAACCGCACCCGGAGAAAAAACATGAAAAAACATCTCGTTGCTTCCGCTGCCGTGCTCGCCATGGCCATCCCCTTCGCAGCCACCGCTGAGATCAATTACAGCTACGTCGAACTCGATTTCATCATGGTTGATGATGACATTGATACTGATGGCCCACGCATCAAGGGCTCCTTTGGCATCACGGACAATATTTACCTGTTTGGTTCTGCCGCTTTACTGAGTGGCGATGGTGACTTCGACAGCACGCTCGTCAGCCTGGGTGGCGGATACAATCATAGTATTAATGCCCAATTTGACCTCTATGCTGCCCTGGCAATCGAGTTCGTTGAAGTCGACACTGCCCTGGGAAGCGATGATGACACCGGTTTTGGCCTGCGTCTTGGCGCCCGATACCAGGTCATTCCGCAACTTGAGCTCAAGGGGGAACTCCAGCATATCGAGAACGATATGTACCCGGATGACAGCCAGACGCTGATCAAACTGGGTGCGCAGTATCTGATCACCCCGGCCATCGGTGTTCTGGCTGATTACTGGGTTGACACCGACAGCGATGATGGCGCCGACGCCATTCTCGTCGGCGGCCGCTTCAACTTCTGAAGCCACCACCCGGTTCCAGGGAAAAGGCCCCTCACGGGGCCTTTTCTTTTCCCGTCACCTGAAAAATCACCGCAGCCCTGTGTTAGATTAGGGGCCGAAATCTTTGTGCGCTAACGTACAGAACAAGGT
>PWYF01000024.1 GCA_003567955.1 Thiotrichales bacterium | reverse complement strand
TGCTGGCAAAGCCTGAGGCGCGACGAATTAATCAGCGTTTCCTTAAGTTCCCGGGCCGGCAGTTCCATGCCGGCCCGGCTGGAGCATTGTAACCGCGTCGGACTTATTGCGGTGGCTTGAAATTATCCTTCCAGGCACGCAGTTCGGCAAATATTTCGGTGTCGTTCGCCAGCGTGCGACCGGCATGTTCTGTTACTGCCGCCTTGACAGCAGGTTGATCCCAGCGCAGAAAAGGGTTGATGCGGCGTTCCTCATCCAGGCTGCTGGGCAAGGTGGGTTGCTGATTGTCCCGTTGTTCACGCGCCTGTTGCAGGCGCTTTGCCAGGTCCGGATTATCCGGCTCCACGGCGCGGGCGAAGGCAAGATTGGCCAGGGTGTACTCATGGCCACAATACAGCAGTGTGTCGCCGGGGAGTTCGCGTAGCCGGGTCAGTGAGGCCAGCATTTGCGCTGCCGTTCCCTCGAACAGCCGTCCGCACCCGCCACTGAACAGGGCGTCGCCGGCAAACAGCAGGCCATCACCGGCAAAGGCAATGTGCCCCAGGGTGTGACCGGGGACTTCAATGACTTCAAGCCGGATGGCCGGGTTTGACAGTTTGACCTGATCGCCGACCCGCAAGGCATGGGTAAGGGCCGGGATGGTCTCGCCGGCCGGGCCGTAAACAGGAACGTCATCCGCCGCCAGGATGCCCACCCCCCCGACGTGATCGGGATGGTGATGCGTCACCAGGATGGCGGCAAGCTCCAGTCCGCGGTCCTCAAGCACCGCTTGTACCGGCGCGGCATCGCCCGGGTCCACGACTGCAGCCTGCCGGGAGCCCGGCTGCGTGATCAGCCAGATGTAATTGTCGCTGAAGGCGGGGATGGGTGTGATTTCAAGCATGCTGCTATGCTCTCAGGCCCGGCTCCCCGGGTCAATTAATCCGGCCCCGGTCTGCTACCATTGATGCGCAGTTCAGCCGTTGTCTGGCGTGGGTCGAGATGACCGGCTTAAGTGTGACAGGAGGCTGATTTGGGCAGGGCGGTTACATTATCCACCAGCGCGTCGGCCCGCTATTGCCGTGCTCAAAGCGAGCGCATGCTGCGCCAATATTGCCATGGTATTTGCGGTATGTACGGTTTGCAGCTTGGCGGATGGGCGTTGCCGGATGACGTCCTTGACAGCCTGGCGTTGGCGACCCTGTTCCGGTTGACGCCTGAGCAGGCAGGTGATGGCAGCGATCTGTACGGGGCATTGTCACAGCTGCCCCTTGAAGCCGAAAGTCTGGCCCTGGTGCTGGCCCCGTTTGGTCTCGACGGCGTCACACAGCCTGAAACCGTGCTTGAGGAGATAGATCGGGTGCTGATGCCGGAAGGGCATTTCATGCTGATGACGACCTTGCCGCTGACGCCCTGGATACGTGTTGCGCCCCGGCCGTTGCCCGGGCTTGCGCGGGTGGCGCGCTATCTCGGTGGCAGAGGCTACGATATCCTCCACCGTCGTCATTATCTTTATCGGCCGCCAGTGGATGATCAACGCTGGCTTGACCGGCTGGCTTTTATGGATCGGCTGGGTCTGGGCCTGGCGGGCGCGGGCCTGATGGTGGCGCGCAAGCGGGTCATCGGCGTCACCCCCACAGGGGGTGCGTTATCAGTCAGGGCGAAGTCGGGTCGTGAGCGCAGGCATGTGCCCGCGGGCCTGGCTGGAGGAGGGGCACATTGAAGGCGACGGTGGTGATTCACACGGATGGGGCCTGTCGTGGCAATCCGGGTCCGGGAGGCTGGGGCGCGGTGCTCGAGGCCGGACAGCACCGCCGAACACTGCATGGCGGGGAGGCCGACACCACCAATAACCGCATGGAACTGCTGGCCGCGATTCGTGCACTTGAAGCCCTGAAGCGGCCCTGCCGGGTTGAGTTGTATACTGATTCGCGTTATCTGCAGGATGGTATTCGCCAGTGGTTGCCCCAGTGGAAACAACGGGGCTGGAAGACGGCGGGCCGCAAACCTGTCAAGAATGTTGATCTCTGGCAGCAGCTCGATGCGCTGGTGAACCGGCACGAAGTCAGCTGGCACTGGGTGCGCGGACACTCTGGACATCCCGGCAATGAACTGGCGGACCAGCTGGCCAACCAGGGTATAGATGAGCTTGAATGAAAACCGCAGGAGAGCCTGATGCGCCAGATTGTGCTTGATACCGAAACCACCGGTCTGGAACCGGGGCAGGATCACCGTATTATCGAGATCGGTTGCGTCGAGTTGCTCAATCGCCGGCTGACCGGCGAACGTTTTCATCAATTCATCAACCCCGAGCGCGAGGTCGATGAGGGCGCCGCACAAGTGCACGGGATGACACTGAATGACTTGCGCGACAAGCCGGTGTTCGCGGAAATCGCTGATGACTTCCTTGCCTTTGTGCGTGACAGTGAATTGGTCATTCATAACGCGCCTTTTGATGTGGGCTTTCTGGATGCCGAGCTGACCCGGCTGGGGAAAGCGCCGAAGCAGATCACGGAATGTTGCAGTGTCCTGGATACCCTTGAGGTGGCGCGGCGCATGCATCCGGGTCAGCGCAACAGTCTGGATGCGCTTTGTCAGCGCTATGAGATAGATAACAGCGGGCGCGAATTGCATGGCGCGCTGCTTGATGCGGAAATCCTGGCCGAGGTTTACCTGGCCATGACCGGGGGGCAGGTGGCGCTGTTCGCCAGTGAGAGTGCTGCGGCAGGCAGTGAGACCCCCCGGGCCGGCGAAATTGAACACCGTCCGGTAAGTGAGGCGACTCGCCCCCGGCGGGTAATCAGCCCCGGTGCTGAAGAGCTGGCCGCCCACCAGGCATACCTGCAGGCGATGCGCGAGAGTGACAGTGGCTGCCTGTGGCCGGCCGAAGAC
>PWYF01000007.1 GCA_003567955.1 Thiotrichales bacterium | reverse complement strand
TAATTCGTCACGGTCTGGCGCGTGCAGAAGCGGCGCGATGAATTGATCAGCGTTTCCTTAAGAGGACAACAGGCGTGTCAGTTTAAACGCTGACGTCGGCCGCCCCGAGCGCGGGCCGGGGGGCGTTGCCCGGCCCTGACGCGGCGTTCGAAGCGGCCGAGCTCCACCGGTTCACCCACCGCATAGCCCTGCAGATAGTCACAGCCAATGCCCCGCAGCCGCGAGAGCAGCTCACGGGATTCGACGAATTCCGCGACGGTTTTCTGGCCGGTGGCGTGGGCCACGTCATTAATACAGCGCACGATGGCGTAATGTACCGGGTCCTGGTCGAGATCGCGTACAAAGCTGCCGTCGATCTTGACCCCCTCTACGGGCAACAGGTGCAGATAGGCGAATGACGACACGCCGATTCCGAAGTCATCCAGCGAGAAATGACAGCCGAAGCGCCCCACCTGCTCCATGAATTCCAGTGCCCGGTTCATATTGGACACCATGGCGGTTTCGGTGATCTCGAAACACAGCTTGCGTGCTATGGGTCCGGCATCAGCGAGTTTTTCACGCACCTGGTCCAGAAAGGCCGGGTCGCTGATGCTGGCGCCGCTGATGTTGATGGATAATTGCTCAAGGCGGTCGGCGCCATCGGGATTGTCGCGCAGCCAGCGAAGCACCCGCGAGATCACCCAGTTATCCAGTTGTGCCACCTGGCCAAAGCGCTCGGCGGCCACCACGAACTGGCCCGGCAGGATCACTTCGCCGTTTTCGTCATTAAGCCGCACCAGCACTTCAAAGCGTGCAGGCGACGTATCATGGTCGGCTTCACCCAGGGCGATGATCGGTTGCCATACCAGGAACAGGCGATCTTCTGACATGGCACTCTGCAGGCGACTGATCCAGTTCATCTGTTCATGACGGGCTTGCAGGTGTACGTCTTCCCGGCCCACCACATAGATCTGGTTGCGACCGGATTCCTTGGCGGCATGGCAGGCGGTGTCCGCCAGACTCAGCACCTCGCTGGCATCAATGCGTTCGCCGCCCAGCGGCACGATCCCGATACTGGCGCCCAGGGAGAAACTCTGGCCGTCCCATTCAAAGGGGCAGGCGCGGATATCGGCCAGCAGTTGCTGGCCCAGTGTTTCAGCGCGGCCGGGTGAGGCATCGCGGACCAGGATCACAAATTCGTCACCACCAAAGCGGGCACACAGGTCGGTGTTGCTGAGCCCCCTGGAGATGATGTCGGTGACCTCAACCAGCATGGCGTCCCCGGCGGTGTGGCCGCAGGTGTCATTGATCACCTTGAACTGGTCCAGGTCCAGATACAGCACTGCACCGCTGAAAGTCTGACCGGCATTGTCACGCAGGGTTTTCTGCAGTCGCCGCTCAAACTCGTAGCGATTGATCAGGCCGGTGAGTTCATCGTGGCTCACCTGATGGGCCAGCTCGCCGGCCAGACGACGGGACTCACTCAGATCCTGGGTGACACCAATGTAGCGCAGCGGCTGGCCATTGATGTCTCGCAGCAGGATCAGGGTCTGGCTGACGGGAATTTTTTCCCCGTCAACCCGTCGGTAAAGCCGCTCCAGGGTCATGGTCTCCAGCCCCGAGTGGCGCATCATGCTCACCATGCCCAGTCCGGCGCGACGATCCTGGGGGTGCAGGAACTGCTCCTCGCGGGCGCCGATGAGTGTTTCCCGGTCATGCCCCAGCAGGCGGCTCAGGCTGGCGTTCACTTCCACCCAGGTGCCGTCGGGCGCCGTGTTGAAAATGCCGATGGGGGCATCCTCAAAGGTCCGTCGAAAGCGTGCCTCGGCTTCAAAGGTACGGGCGCTGATGCGCCGGATCAGGAAGCCACCCAGCAGCACCAGCAGAGCCGATGCGATGAGCAGTGACAGCGCCAGCATGCTGCGTACATGACGGGCAGCGTAAGCGATGGCGTCGACAAACTCACCTTCCAGCACATGCAGACGCTGGTCTATGGGGGCCAGGCGGGCCAGCAGAGCCTCACGGGTTTCACGGTCAGGCTCGCCGTTATCGATGGTCTCACGAGCGTTATCAGCAAAGGCCTTCAGCGCCAGAATCTGCTCATCCCCGGATTCCCAGATGTCGATCGCGTCACGAAAGTTCGGGTGCCAGTTGAACCAGCGATAAAGGCGAATCATGCCCGGGATGTCTTCGGGATGGTTCTCCCCGGCCAGCAGGCCATCATAAGCGTGTTGGTAATGCAGTTCCCGGGTTTCCATCGCCAGGCGTGCCTGGCGGTCCCCGAGGGTGACCTGCAGCCGGTTTTCGAAGGCAGCAAAGTGATCCGGTTCCCCGGTACGGATATAGCGTTCCAGATGAATGATGGCTTCCAGTCGGCTGACGGACCAATGGGTGCTGCCCTTGGTGTAGGCGCGCAGGCCATCATTGATATGGAGCGCGGCATACATCAGCGCCAGCAGCGCAAGCACAATCAGGAACAGCACCACGGACAGCGACAGCGGGCCGCGCTGTGAGGCAGGCAGGTTTGCGAAAAGATGCCTCGGCTTCATGTCCGGGTTTCAGGGTTATGGGGGCCGGTGACTTGTTTTTATGCTGGTGCCGTGACGCTACCGGGCCGGGTTGTCGTCTTGTCGTTGATTGTATCCACTTCGGGAGAGGTTGTCTTGTATTTACGGGCCCGAAATGTCTTCCTGTTTATAACAACGAAAAAGAATATCTTTTTTATCAAAAGCTTGTGTTTAATTCTCTTTTTGTAAGGTATCTGTAAGGTTGAGAATGGTATCTTCCATGATATGAAATTTGCTCGGGAGACCGGGCAAGCTTGAGTAAGGAGGTCTGGCAATGACGCATTCTCTTCGTTCTGTTTACACACCCTCGGTCGCCGTAATAGCTGTTTTGGGCGTGCTTGTAATGGCGACGGCATGCAGTAGCAGC
>PWYF01000191.1 GCA_003567955.1 Thiotrichales bacterium | reverse complement strand
GGCGCGCCAGCCATGCGAGCCATGTCAGCAGGATGATAAATGCCGCCAGCAGGATCAGGCCATCCAGCCGGGTGAGCTGATTGTTGGCCATGAGCAGGATCGCCAGCCCCGTGGTCAATATCAGGGCCGGAAACTCGCGGCGCAGCAGACGGGAGTAGACGGCAACAGGGGCGATCAGGGCGGTCAGGCCGAGAATCAGGGCGATATTGGCAATATTCGAGCCCAGCGCGTTGCCGATGGCGATGCCGGGACGACCTTGTACCGCAGCTGTGGCGGAGACCAGCAGCTCGGGGGCAGAGGTGCCCATGGCGACAACGGTCAGCCCTACCAGCAAGGGCGGTAGACCCATTGTGCGCGCGGTACGCGAAGCAGCCAGCACGAAACGGTCGGCACTCCACACCAGGGCGGCCAGGGCCAGAATGACAATGGCGATATAAACTAGCATGCCGGGTTCCCGCTGTTGCAGCCGCTCATGGGGGAAGTTGTTGCCCATGGTACCGGAGTTCGGGCGTATGTGAGCCGCCCTCGGCATTTCGCGGCGCGGCGCTTTTCTATATCATTGGCATGCTTACGGCTTTTACGCCGGCCGGGTCCGGCCGGTTATCCGGGAGAATACATATGACACCCGAAGCGATCAGAGAGATGATCGAGTCCCATCTGCCCGATGCCCGGATCCAGGTGGCGGGGGATGATGGCGTGCACTTCCAGGCGCTGGTGGTTTCGGATGCCTTTGAGGGCAAGCCGGTGCTGAGCCGTCATCGCATGGTCTATGACGCACTGGGCGAACGCATGGGCGGCGAGGTGCACGCGTTATCGCTGAAAACACTGACGCCCGCAGAGCACCAGCGCGCGAATTGAAAGCACCGCGTGTCTGTCCCGGCCTGTCGGTTAGCAATACCCCGACGGGCAGGCACTAATGGACTGGGAGTAACCTGCCTTGGATCGACTGATTGTACGCGGCAATGGCGCGCTTGATGGCGAGGTGCGCATTTCCGGCGCCAAAAACGCCACCCTGCCGGTGCTGGCAGCTACCCTGCTGGCGGATTCGCCCGTGCGTGTGGGGAATGTGCCACATCTGCATGATGTGACCACCACGATTGAATTGCTCGGCCGCATGGGGGTAGAGGTGACCCTGGGTGATCGCATGGCCGTGGAAGTGGACCCGGGGACCATCAACAGCTTTTCCGCGCCCTATGATCTGGTCAAGACCATGCGCGCCTCCATCCTGGTGCTGGGGCCGCTGCTGGCGCGCCATGGCGAGGCCGAGGTCTCGCTGCCTGGAGGCTGCGCTATCGGCTCTCGGCCGGTGGATCTGCACATTGAGGGTCTGCGCGCCATGGGCGCCGAAATCGAGGTCGACAATGGTTATATCATCGCCCGCGCCGGGCGTTTGAAGGGGGCGCGGATCGTGCTCGATACGGTGACGGTGACGGGCACGGAGAACCTGATGATGGCGGCCTGTCTCGCCGATGGCGAGACCATCATAGAGAATGCGGCGCGTGAACCCGAAGTGGTCGATCTGGCGAATTTTCTTGTCGCCATGGGTGCGCGTATCCGTGGCGCGGGTACGGACACCCTGCGTATCCAGGGTGTGCCGAGCCTGCACGGTGTCGAATATGACGTCTTGCCTGATCGGATTGAAACCGGCACCTATCTGGTAGCGGGCGCGATTACCCGGGGACATGTGGTGATTCGCAACAGTTGTCCGCAAACCCTGGATGCCGTGTTGCAGAAGTTGCGCGAAGCGGGCGCAAAATTGCGGGTGGAGGACAATCTCATCGAGCTGGATATGCGTGGGCGCCGGCCGCAGGCAGTGGATGTGCGTACCGCCCCCTATCCGGGTTTCCCCACAGACATGCAGGCTCAGTTCATGGCCATGAACCTGGTGGCAGAGGGCGTGTCTACAATCGCTGAAACGGTGTTTGAAAACCGGTTTATGCATGTGCAGGAAATGCAGCGCATGGGGGCGCATATCCGGGTCGAGGGTAATGTGGCCGTGGTCACCGGCGTGGATCATCTCAATGGGGCGCCGGTCATGGCCACCGACCTGCGCGCCTCGGCCAGCCTGGTGCTGGCCGGCCTGGTGGCCGAGGGTGAAACCACCGTGGATCGGATCTATCACATTGATCGCGGCTATGAATGTATCGAGGAAAAACTGGGCCAGCTCGGGGCCAGCATTCGTCGGGTGCCGGGCTGAACCAGTGTTTTTCTGACGGAGTTTTTTGATGAGCACGAATGGCGAACAGCTTCCCCTGACAGTGGCCCTGTCGAAAGGGCGTATTTTCAGGGAGACTCTGCCGTTGCTTGCCCGCGCCGGAATCGAAGTGCATGGCGATCCGGAAAGCAGCCGCAAGCTGGTGTTACAGACCAGCGTGGCTGATGTGCGCTTGTTGATTCTGCGTGCCTCGGATGTGCCCACCTATGTGGAGTACGGCGCGGCCGATCTGGGCGTGGCGGGCAAGGACGTGCTGATGGAGCATGGGGGTGCCGGCCTGTATGAGCCGCTGGATCTGGGTATTGCCCGCTGCCGGCTGATGACCGCCGCGCGCGAGGGTGCCGTGATGCCGGACGGCCGTCTGCGGGTGGCGACCAAGTACATCAATACCACCCGACGGTTTTTTGCCAGCCGTGGCCAGCAGGTCGAGTTGATCAAACTGTATGGCTCCATGGAGCTTGCGCCGGTGCTGGGACTGGCAGACTGTATCGTGGATGTGGTGGATACGGGCAGCACCCTGCGGGCCAACGGCCTGGAGCCACTGGAGCATGTGGCGGATATCAGCTCGCGCCTGATCGTCAACAAGGTCGCCTTCAAGACCCGCAACCAGCGTGTGCGCGATTTTATTGACGCGCTGCGCCAGGCAGTGACGGCTGCCGGCACCGCGCCAGCGGCGGCAGAGGAGTAATTTTCGGTGGTGGAGCAGGCTCTCAATATCAAGCGACTGCGTACCCGTGATCCGGATTTCGGCCCTCAACTCGAGCGTCTGATGTCTCGACTGGAAGCCGATGATGCCGGGGTATTCGATGTGGTCAGCGGCATTCTCGCCGATGTGCGCCAGCGGGGGGATGCGGCGCTGCTTGAATATACCCGTCGCTTTGATCGGCTGGATCCGGGCAGCGGCGCGGCGCTGGAAGTGCCCCCGGCGCGTCTGGGTGAAGCGCTGGCGCGCATTGATGACAAGCAGCGCGAGGCGCTGGAGGTGGCCGCAACGCGCCTGCGGCGCTATGCCGAGCATCAGCGCGGTGAGTCCTGGTCCTACCAGGAGGCGGACGGCACTGTGCTGGGGCAGACGGTGCGGCCCCTGGATCGGGCCGGGGTCTATGTGCCCGGTGGCAAGGCAGCCTATCCCTCCACGGTGTTGATGAATGTGGTGCCGGCCCGGGTGGCCGGGGTCGGTGAGATCATCATGTGCGTACCGGCACCCGATGGCGAACTCGATGACATGGTGCTGGCGGCGGCCAGCGTGGCCGGGGTGGACCGGGTGTTCATGCTCGGTGGCGCCCAGGCGATAGCGGCTATGGCCTGGGGAACTGAAACCGTGCCGGCAGTGGACAAGATCACCGGGCCCGGCAACCGCTATGTGGCGGCCGCCAAGCGTCTGGTCTACGGCGTGGTCGGCATTGATATGATCGCCGGCCCTTCGGAAATCCTGGTGGTTTGTGATGGCGATACCGACCCGGACTGGATTGCGCTGGACATGTTTGCCCAGTCCGAGCATGACGAGGATGCCCAGGCGCTGCTGGTCAGCCCCGATGCGGCGTTTATTGACCGGGTACTGGCCGCGATAGAGCGACTGCTGCCGGAGATGCCGCGGGCGGATATTATTCGCGCCTCGCTGCTGGATCGTGGGGCGGTGGTCGAGGTGCGTGATCTGGACGAGGCCGTCGAGATTGTGAATCGGGTGGCGCCGGAGCATCTGGAGTTGTCTCTGGCCGACCCGGAGGCCTTTCTGGCCCGTGTGCGGCACGCTGGTGCAGTGTTCATGGGGCGTTATTCAGCCGAAGTGGTGGGGGATTACTGTGCCGGCCCCAACCATGTGCTGCCGACCGCGCGTACCGCACGCTTTTCCTCGCCGCTGGGGGTCTATGACTTCCAGAAGCGCGCCAGTGTGATCCACTGTTCGCCCGAAGGCGCGCGCGAGCTGGGCCGGGTGGCATCCGTGCTGGCCCGGGCGGAAGGACTGGAAGCGCATGCCCGTTCCGCTGAATGTCGCATGGAAGCCAAGGATGGATGACGCGCGGTCTTTGGCAAGCCGCTGGGTTCGGAAAGAGATTCTCGAGCTCGAGGCCTATGCGGTGCCGCCCTTTGACGGGCCGGTCAAACTGGACGCCATGGAAAACCCCCACGGCTGGCCGCCGGCATTGACAGACGCCTGGCTGGCGCAGTTGCAGACGGTTGAGCTCAATCGTTATCCCGATCCGCAGGCCAGCGCGCTGGCGCCGGGGTTGCGGCGGTTTTTCAGTGTGCCCGATGCGGCCCGCGTGATGCTGGGCAACGGCTCTGATGAATTGATCCAGCTGCTGTGCCTGGCGCTGAATCGCCCGGGCGCCACGATGCTGATGCCCGAGCCTTCCTTCAGTATGTACGGGATGATTGCCCGCTTTACCGGCATGCGCTGTGAAGGCGTGCCGCTGCGCAGGGATGATTTCGGGCTGGATGTGCCAGCCATGCTGGCCGCCATCAAGCGCCTGCAGCCGGCACTGGTGATGCTGGCGCGACCCAACAACCCCACCGGCAATCGCTTTGCGCCCGAGGCCCTTGAAGCCGTACTTGAGGCGGCGCCCGGCCTGGTGGTGGTGGATGAGGCCTATGCGCCGTTTGCCGGCGACAGTGTCATGGCCTGGCTTGAGCGCTGGCCCAATCTGCTGGTGATGGCCACCGTGTCCAAAATTGGCCTGGCGGGCCTCCGGCTGGGGCTGCTGGCTGGTCCACCAGCCTGGCTGGAGCAGTTCGACAAGCTGCGCCTGCCCTACAATATCAACAGCCTGACCCAGGCCAGCGCGGCGTTTGCTCTGCGCCACGAGGATGAACTGCGCGTCCGTATCGCCCGGGTTTGTGAAGATCGCGAGGTGTTGTTTCAGGCACTGGCCTCACGGGGTGATCTGGACGTTTGGCCCAGTGAAGCCAATTTCCTGCTGGTACGGTTGCATGGCAGGGATGCCGCCCGGGTGCATTCCGGGCTGCGGGCGCAGGGCGTGCTGGTGAAAAACCTGGATGGAAGCCACCCGGCGCTGACGGCTTGTCTGCGGATTACTGTCGGCACGAGCGAGGAAAATCGCCAGCTGCTCAAGGCTCTTGATCTTGTGTTGGGGGGTGATTCAGATCAGGAATAGGGCTTATTCCGCAGGGGGAGTGGTGAATCATCCTTGCGGCCGTGTATAATTCCGGCCTGTTTGCATCTCCGGTGCCCTGCGCGGGCTGACGGTTTTCTTTGGTTGGAGTGCGACACGCTTGAATCAGGGGCTTTTTGTCGCCCCGTGAGGCCGGTGCCCCGGGGTTGCCGGTCGATGGCATCGGGAATCGAGTCTGGGGGACTTTCTTGCATGAGTAATGAAGGTGTGGATACCAGCAGGCGGCGCTTTCTTACCCGCGCCACGGCTGCGGTGGGCGGTGCCGGTGTAGTGGCGGCACTGTATCCCTTTCTGGCGTCCATGGCGCCCAGCGAGCGGGCCCAGGCGGCCGGGGCGCCGGTGGAGGTTGATGTCAGCCAGCTTCAGCCCGGCGAGCGCCTGACCACGGAATGGCGTGGCCGGCCGGTATGGGTGGTGCGGCGCTCCGATGACATGCTGGCCCGTTTGCGCACCCAGGAAATCCGCCTGCGGGATCCCGACTCCGAGCGTGATCAGCAGCCGGAATATGCGCGTAACGAATACCGCTCGATTCGCGAGGAATACCTGGTGCTGGTAGGTATCTGCACCCATCTGGGCTGTTCGCCGCTGTTTCGCCCGGACGCGCCGGCACCCGAGATTCACGAGCAGTGGACCGGCGGGTTTTTCTGCCCCTGTCACGGTTCCTATTTTGACCTGGCCGGGCGTGTGTATGCCGGTGTGCCCGCGCAGCTGAACATGGCCGTGCCGCCGCATCGCTACGCCAGCGATACGGTGCTGGTTATCGGTGAAGACGGAGGAGAGGCCTGATGAGTGGCAACGCCCAGGGCGGCCTGCTTGGCTGGATTGACGAACGTTTTCCGCTCACCCGCATGTGGAATGAGCATGTGGCCGAGTACTACGCGCCGAAGAATTTCAATTTCTGGTATTTCTTCGGCAGTCTCGCGCTGCTGGTGCTGGTTAACCAGATCGTCACCGGTATTTTCCTCACCATGCACTACAAGCCCAGTGCCGAGGAAGCCTTCGGTTCGGTCGAATACATCATGCGCGATGTGGACTGGGGCTGGCTGATTCGCTACATGCACAGCACCGGCGCTTCGGCCTTCTTCGTGGTGATTTATCTGCACATGTTCCGGGCCATGCTGTATGGCTCCTATCAGCGCCCGCGGGAGCTGATCTGGATTCTGGGCATGCTGATTTATCTGGTGCTCATGGCCGAGGCCTTCATGGGCTATGTGTTGCCCTGGGGGCAGATGTCCTACTGGGGCGCCCAGGTCATCATCTCGCTGTTCGGGGCCATTCCCTTCTTTGGTGATGAGCTGGTGACCTGGATTCGTGGCGATTATGTGATCGGGGATGCCACCCTGAATCGCTTCTTCGCCCTGCATGTGATCGCCCTGCCACTGGTGTTGCTGGCCCTGGTGGTCGCGCATATCCTGGCGCTGCATGAGGTCGGCTCCAACAACCCCGATGGCGTGGATATCAAGCAGCACAAGGACAAGGACGGCAAGCCGCTGGATGGTATTCCCTTCCATCCCTACTACACGGTGAAGGATATCTTTGGCGTGGGTGTGTTCCTGTTCCTCTGCGCGCTGGTGATTTTCTTCGCGCCGGAGATGGGCGGGTTGTTCCTGGAGTATCCCAACTTCGAGCGTGCTGATCCGCTGGCTACGCCCGATCATATCGCCCCGGTGTGGTATTTCACCCCCTTCTACGCGATCTTGAGGGCAGTACCCAATGATCTGGCCGGTGTGGTGTTGATGTTTGCCGCGGTGCTGGTGTTGTTCTTTCTGCCCTGGCTGGATCGCTCACCGGTGCGTTCGATTCGCTACCGGGGCTGGATGTACAAAACCGCACTGACGCTGTTTGTGATCAGTTTCGTGGTACTCGGATATCTCGGTACGCAGCCGGCGGGTGGTCTGTACACGACGCTGGCGCAGGTGGGGACCTTGATCTACTTCGGTTTCTTCCTGCTGATGCCGTTGTATACGAGTTGGGACAAGACCAAACCGGTTCCGGACAGGGTGACAGGCTGATGCGAAAAATAATCTTGCTTGCGATGATGGGCTTGCTGCTGGCGCCAATGACTGCGATAGCGGCCTGGCCGACGGTGCCGGAGATTGACGGTCTGGAGCTGGAGCTGGATGTACATAACAAGGCTTCGTTGCAGCGCGGCGCACGTCTGTTCCACAACTACTGCCTGAGTTGTCATTCAGCGCAGTACATGCGTTACCGGCGCATGGCGGAAGACCTGGGCCTGCCCGAGGACGTGGTCAGCGAGAGCCTGATGTTCACCACTGATAATATCCATGAAACCATGCAGGTGGCGATGCCGGCGGAAGATGCCGAGCAGTGGTTTGGCCAGGCGCCGCCTGATCTCAGTCTGGTGGCACGCTCCCACGGGCCGCGCTGGCTGTATGCCTTCCTGCATGGATACTACGAGGATGAAGAGCGGCCCGTAGGCATGAACAATCTGGTGGTGTCCAATACCAGCATGCCGCACGTGCTTGTCGGCCTGCAGGGTGTTCAGCGGGCGGTCTACGAAGAGGTCGACGGTGAACAGCGTTTTGCCGGCTTCGAGCAGGTGAGTGAAGGCAGTATGAGTCCGCGTGAGTATGACCGGGCCGTGACTGATCTGGTCAATTATCTGACTTATGTTTCCGAGCCGGCCCGTCTGCAGCGTGAGCGTATCGGGCTGTGGGTGCTGATTTTCCTGGTTCTGTTCACCATGCTTGCCTATATGCTCAAGCAGGAATACTGGAAGGACGTGCACTGAGGATAGCCAGCGCATCAATATCTGCGAGTATCAACCCGGCCCGTTAGCCCGGGTCAGGTTGATGCTCGCCCGAGCTTGCCCCGGGTGTTGCCGGACGAGCGACACTATCATCACAGAGGCCACAGTATGAGCCAGGTCACCAGCAGACGTTCGGTGATGACTCTCTTTAGTCGAGCTGCCTGCCCGGAATGCCACCGGGTGCGTATTGTGCTGGCCGAGAAGGGCATCAGTCATGAGCTTGTCGAGGTCGGTGACGGGGAGCTGCCGGAAGACCTGCTCGATCTCAACCCCTATCATTCCGTGCCAACACTGGTGGATCGCGAACTGGTGCTCTATGAGGGGCGGGTGATTATGGAGTATCTGGACGAGCGCTTCCCGCATCCGCCGCTGATGCCGGTTGACCCGGTGGCCCGGGCCCGGGCCCGGTTGGTGATGTATCGTATCGAGCGCGACTGGTATCCGCTGCTGGCGGAGCTGGAGCGGCGCAGTGGCAAGGCCGCCGCTAAACCGCGCAAGCAGTTGCTGGAACAATTACTGAGTAGCGTGGAATTATTCGCCGCCATGCCGTATTTCCTCAGCGAGGAGTACAGCATTGTTGACAGCACGGTGCTGCCGGTACTGTGGCGGCTGCCGCATCACGGCATAGAGTTGCCACGCCAGGCGGCCGCGATCCAGGATTATGCCGGTCGCATGTTTGCACGACCGGGCTTCCAGGCCAGTTTGTCCGAGGTCGAACGGGACATGCGAAAGCACTGAAAGCGCCGTTGGGATCACCGCTTATGACTTCCCGCAAGCCGTATCTGATCCGTGCCATTTACGAGTGGATTCTGGATAACGACTGCACCCCCCACCTGCTTGTTGACGCCACCCTGCCCGGGGTTCAGGTGCCTTCGGATTATGTCCAGGATGGCCGCATTATTCTGAACATCGCGCCCGGTGCGGTGCAGGGCCTGTCAATCACTAACGACGCTGTCAGCTTCAGCGCCCGTTTTGGTGGCGTGGCGCATGCGGTGTTCGTGCCCGGCAAGGCCGTGCTTGCCGTGTATGCCAGGGAAAATGGCGAAGGCATCATGTTCCCGCCGGACGAGGATGGCGGTCCCGATGGCCCCGGAGGTGACGGGCCACCGTCAGAGGAAGGGGGCGACAAGCAGCGTCCACAGCTCAAGGTGGTCAAATAAACCCGGGCCTTCAGGGCCTGAAGGCATCCTTGAGCCACTGCGGGGGGAGTTTCAGCTCGCCGTCAAACGCCACCACGTCAAAGCGCACCGACAACCGGCGCTGTTCGGGATGGCGCAACAGGAACAACTCCGCCGCGCGCATCAGTCGTTGCTGCTTGCCCGGGGTGATGCTTTCTGCGGCATTGCCGTGACGGGCATCGCTGCGGTGACGCACTTCCAGCATCACCAGGGTGTCTCCCTCACGCATGATCAGGTCCAGCTCGCCGCCTGCCCCCCGGAAATTGCGGCCCACCGGGCTTAGCCCCTGGCGTGTCAGCCAGGATTCGGCCAACTGTTCGGCTTGTGTGCCGCGACGCTCGCTCACGGCTGCTCGGGGTCGACTTCCAGCGCCGGGGATGGCGCGATCAGTTGCTCGGTATCGGGGGCGCCGCGGTGGAATTGGGCCCAGCGCAGCAATCGGCGCAGCTCGCCATTCTCGTCCAGATACAGATGGCCGGTGGCGCCGGGGAAATAACCCCGGAAGCCGCTGCCGCCGTCCCGCAACAGCGGGACCAGGCGATAGGCATCGTAGCCCATGGCAAACAGACGGCTGCGGCTGTCAAAGCGTGAGCCCCATAGCTCACTTAACTCGCCGGCCACGGGGAATTCGTCAGGGTGCAGTGTCCAGGGCATGTCCGGAAATATAATGCCGTCCATGTCGCGGTCCTGGCGGCGGTCGACATGCCCGGTAAACACATGCGATGTGGCGTACACCGGCAACTCGCCGGCGTGGTGAAAGCGCAGTTGGGGCCGGATCTGGCGGGCCTGGGCCGGGAAGCTGGCAATAAAGACCATCTCGGCATCCTGGCGCCGGCGTGGTTCGAAAGCCGGGTTTTCTCCGAGGGTACGTGCGAGCGCGCGCTGACGTTGCTGACTGCGGTCGATTTCAAAGAGTCGCCTGATACCGCCGGAGAAGTCCTGGCTGTCGGGCAGGAAGGTGGTGTAGGCGAGGAGTTCACCGCCGAGTTCTTCAAAGCGTTCGGCAAAGGCGGCGATCACACGCTCCCCCCAGTCGCCGCGCTGGACCAGGGCCACGGCCCGGGCATGCCCGTCCAGCGCCGCCCGTTCGGCCACCTGGCGGGCCTCGTCCTCAGGGTTGAGTGAGAACTGGAACAGTTCGCGCCGGCGAATGCGATGCTCATCCGGGTCCAGCCGGTTGAGTGCCAGTGTGGGCACGGCGGGACGGCGCTGCTCGGCCAGGATGGCCAGGGCCTCCCGTGACAACGGGCCGATTACAAAATCCGCGCCCTGTTCGATGGCCAGGTTGTAGCTGTCGAGGATATCCTCGGCAAAATCCCCGGTGTCATAGACCAGCACTTCAGTCGTCTGTGCCTCATCATGGCGGGCGTAATGTGCTGCCATCAGGCCGTCACGTACGGCATGGGCCGGGCCGGCAAAGCGGCCTGATAAAGGCAGCAATACGGCAATTCGTTGCGGATAATCGGTCTGGCGGCGATGCTCGGCGAGAATATCCTCTACCAGTCGCCCGCTGGCAGGATGCTGCGGATAACTGTCGCGCCAGGACCGCAATTGCTCGCGGAACCTGCGCGGATCCCGCCATCGTTGCTGTGCAATCGCGCCAAGCTCCAGCCAGCCGACAATCCCCGGCTCAGTTCCCCGGGGGGCGCTGATCAACGCCAGGTCTGCCGGTGTGGATCCGAGCAGGTGCCATGTTGTGTGCAGGTTTTGTTCACGGGCTTTAGCGGTTGTCAGCAACGTTTCGCGCTGTTGCAGGTCGCGCAGCCCCGGAATGACGTCACCCTGCATGATCCGGATTTCGGCGCGCAGTTTGAGGCCGCGCTGCTGCAGGGCCGGGGGCAGGGCATCGAGTGGTTCGGGAACGTAGTCGGCGGCCTGGGCGTGGCGACCCTGCCGGGTCAGGATTTCAGTGTAAATCAGGTAGCGCCTTGCCAGTTGTTCCTGGCTCAGGGGTAGTTCATCAAGGCGTCGGGTGAGATCCAGCGCCTGGCGCATGCGCTCGGCCTGCAACCAGTATTCGGCCGCTTGCAGGGCGGCATCAATCTGTTCGTCCCGGGGCAGCTCGCCAAGCAGTTCCTCCACCCGTCGGGCAGCGCTGGCGTATTCACCGGCCGCCGCTTCGGCCTCGGCCTCGGCCAGCACGCGCTGTTGGCGATCGGCATCGCTTTCCAGCAGGGGTCGCGCGCAGGCGCTGGTCAGCAGCGCGATGCATAACAGCAGAAGGGAAATATGGCGTGCTTGCATGAGTCCCTGTCGTTCAAGGTTGCTGACGGTGATCGGGTGGCTGGCCGGGCAGCGAAGCCAACGGTATTGCAGGTGGCTGACCGGCCGGCAATAATGGCGTCCGGTGCCGCAACAGCCCAGGCTGCCGGCCAAGCCTGCAGAATAAGGCGCAGTATCGGTTTTGGATTATACCCTGTCAATTGATGAGCCCGTGTGTCCCGGAACGCTGTATGTGGTGGCGACACCCATTGGTAATCTCGGTGATATCACGGCGAGGGCGGTGCATATCCTCAATAATGTGGACTGCATTGCCGCCGAAGATACCCGGCACAGCGCGCGCCTGCTTGCGCACCTGGGGATCAGGACATCCCTGACAGCCCTGCATGAACACAATGAGCGCGAGCGCAGCAGCGTCATTGTGCAATGGCTGGGGGAGGGCAGATCGGTGGCGCTGATCAGTGATGCGGGGACGCCTCTGATCAGCGACCCCGGTTATCCGCTGGTGAGCGCGGTGGTGGCGGCCGGGTTGCCGGTAATCGCGGTGCCCGGGGCAACCGCGCTGGTGGCGGCGCTGAGTGTCAGTGGGCTGCCGACCGACCGCTTTGTCTTCGAGGGTTTTTTGCCGCCCCGTAGCGGGCCGCGCCGCCAGCGCTTGCAGGCCCTGGCGCGGCTTGATCTCACTCGTGTGTTTTACGAGGCCCCGCATCGCCTTGTTGCCAGTCTGGCGGATATGGTCGAGATACTCGGCGGTGAGCGCCGTGCCAGTGTGGCCCGCGAACTGACCAAGCGTCATGAGACCCTTTATTACGGCAGCCTGGGCGAGCTCCACCGACAATTTGCGGCGCCCGGCGCCGAGCGGCGCGGAGAGTTCGTGATCTGTGTGGGCGGGGCTGGTTCGCCGCCCGGTGATCGGGTAGAGATCGAAACGGATGCACTGCTGGCCGGTTTGCTTGCCGCGCTGCCACTGCGACAGGCGGTGGATACCGCAGCCCACCTCAGTGGTTTGCGGCGCAATGCCCTGTACCAGCGAGCGCTGGAGCTGTCCGGTGCCGGAGGATCTGAATAATAGAGTGGTTGCGCTATCCCCTGTAGGCGTACAATGACCATGGAAGCTGGCCGGGCAGTCGCGGCGTCGCCGAACGGTGGCGTCGAGGAAAGTCCGGGCTCCGCAGGGCAGGATGCCAGGTAACCCCTGGGGGGCGTGAGCCCACGGAAAGTGCCACAGAAAACATACCGCCGATGGCCTTCGGGCACAGGCAAGGGTGAAAAGGTGCGGTAAGAGCGCACCGCGCGACTGGCAACAGCTCGCGGCACGGTAAACCCCATCCGGAGCAAGACCAAATAGGGGAGCAATGGCGTGGCCCGCGCTGCTCCCGGGTAGGTCGCTTGAGGCGTGCGGTGACGCACGTCCCAGATGAATGACTGTCCCCGACAGAACCCGGCTTACAGGCTGGCTTCCATCTCTTTTCCGGGCCCCCGGAACCTGACCGGTTCCGGGGGCTTTATTGTGTCCCCTTTCAGCCCCGGCACCAACAGGGCACGCATTCTTCCGGTTGTGTTCCCGTTTTCCCGTGCCCGCTGCAGTGCCGTTCCCGCCCGGTTTGATAGCCACCAGAGCTATAGAATCAGTCTAGAAAAGCGTTGCAACTTATTGATTATTACCCTTTCGTGAGACCCGTTTTTGGTTTGGTTGTGTTTGTAAGTATTTGTCGCGCCAGTATTTAATCCTGTGCTGGTGGGGAAATTTTCTTGACAGTGGGGGAATGTGGTCCATATAGTGGCGCGAAGTGGAAAAAAGTGGCAAAAAATGGAATTTGCAGCCCGGCGGAGGGGAGCCTTGTTCAGGGGAGTCAGCAATATCACGGTAGATGCCAAGGGGCGCGTGGCCATGCCCACGCGTCACCGTGATCGTTTGCTGGAAATCTGCGAAGGCCAGCTGGTCGTGACCGTGGATGTGGATCACTGCCTGCTCATCTATCCCCAGCAGGAATGGGAGCAGATCGAAGCCAAGCTGGTGAAACTCTCCAGCCTTAACCGCAAGGCGCGCAGTTTGCAGCGCCTGCTGGTCGGGCATGCCACCGAGATTGATCTGGATGGTAATGGCCGCATGCTGTTGCCCCAGCCGTTGCGTGAATTTGCCGGTATTGACCGCCGCGCTGTGCTGATCGGGCAGGGCAAGAAATTCGAGCTCTGGGACGAAGAGCGCTGGAACAGCAACCGCGAGCGGTGGCTGGCGGAATATGACGGAGACAATCTTGAGCTCAGTGATGAGCTTGAGTCGTTGTCACTGTGAGGCGGGTCGTGGTCAACGCAGACCATAGCCCGGTGATGTTGCAACAGGTGGTCGAAGCCATGGCGATCAGGGCAGATGGTCGGTACGTGGACGGGACCTACGGGCGTGGCGGTCATGCCGCTGCCATCCTGGAACAGCTTGGCCCCGACGGACGGCTGTGGTTGCTTGACCGTGACCCTGAAGCGGTGGCCGATGCCCGCCAGCGGCGGGGAGATGATCCCCGCTGCCGGGTGATTCACGGGAGTTTTGCCCGACTTGATGAGCTGTTGCCCGAAGGGCTCGGGGTGGATGGCATTCTGCTTGATCTGGGTGTGTCCTCGCCGCAGCTCGATACACCCGCACGCGGTTTCAGTTTCACCCGCGACGGCCCCCTGGATATGCGCATGGACCCGGACAGCGGGCCGAGTGCGGCTGAGTGGCTGGCCGAGGTCGATGAGCGTGAGATCGCCCGGGTGTTGCGGGATTATGGTGAGGAGCCCCTGGCCCGGCGCATCGCCCGCGCGATTGTGCAACACCGGGCGGAAGCGCCGCTGGGTACAACTGCTGAGCTGGCCGAGCTGGTGGCTGCCGTGGTGCCGCAGCGACAGCAGGTGCGCGGCAGGCATCCCGCCACGCGCACTTTCCAGGCCCTTCGCATCCATATCAATGGCGAACTGGACGCCTTGCGCGCGGGTCTGCAGGCAGCGCTGGCCCGGTTGCGGCCTGCCGGTCGCCTGGTTGTGATCAGTTTCCACTCGCTGGAAGACCGCATGGTCAAGCGTTTCATGCGTGATCACAGCCGGGTGGATCCCGAATTGTCGCAGTTACCGGTGGTGCCGGCCTCGGCGCAGCCCCTGCTGAAGCTGGTGGGCAAGGCTCGCCGGGCGTCGGCGGCGGAAACCGAAGCCAACCCGCGTGCGCGCAGTGCCGTGCTGCGGGTGGCCGAGAGGCTGGACTCATGATGCGGCTGGTGTTGCTGGCGCTGTTGACGGCGGCCCTGATGGCTTCGGGTCTGGGGCTGGTCTACGTCAAATATGAAAACCGCAAGCTGTATACCGAGTGGCAGCAACTGGTCGCAGAACGGGATGAGATGAATGTGGACTGGGGGCGCTTGCAGCTGGAGCTAAGCACCTGGGCGACGCATCCGCGTATTGAGCGCCTGGCGCGCGAGCGTCTGCAAATGAAAAACCCTGAAAGTGACGAAGTGGTGATCATTCGTGAACACTGAAGGCCAGACAGGACGCACGCAGGTGGTGGAAAACACCGTCTGGCGCCGCCGCAGCCAGGTGCTGATGGTGATGTTTGCGCTGGCCGCCGGTGTGTTGCTGTGGCGCGCTGTGGACCTGCAGGTCTGGCACAGTGGTTTTCTCAGCACCCAGGCCGAGGCCCGTCAGGTTCGGGTCGTGGATATTCCGGCCCACCGGGGCATGATTCGTGACCGCAACGGCGAACCGCTGGCTGTGAGCACGCCGGTGGACTCGGTCTGGGCCAATCCCGCCCGGCTGGCCGAAGACACGGCGGCGATTGAACGCCTGGCGGCGGTCACCGGCCACGATCCGCGCACCCTGGTCCAGACCGTGCAGGCCCGGCGCGATCGGGAGTTCATGTATATCCGTCGGCACATGACCCCGGATGAGGCCGAGGTGGTGACCGCCCTGGATATACCGGCCGTGTATCTGCAACGTGAATACCGCCGCTATTACCCCATGGGTGAAGTGGCCGCGCATGTGCTGGGATTTACCAATATTGATGATCAGGGCCAGGAGGGCATGGAGCTGGCCTTTGATGACTGGTTGCGGGGAGAGTCGGGCAGCAAGCGGGTGATCAGGGATCGTCTCGGCCGCGTGGTCGAGGACCTGGGGCTGGTGCGCGAACCTCGCCCGGGGCGTGATCTGACGCTGAGCATTGATCGGCGGGTGCAGTATCTGGCCTACCGTGAACTCAAGGCCGCGGTCTCCGAACACAATGCCCGCAGTGGTTCGCTGGTGATTCTGGATGCGCAGACCGGCGAGGTGCTGGCGATGGCCAACCAGCCGGCCTTCAATCCCAATAACCGGGCCACCCTGCGCAGCATGCACACCCGCAACCGTGCAGTGAGTGATGTGTTTGAGCCGGGCTCGGCGATCAAGCCATTTATCGTGGCGGCGGCCATGGATGCCGGCATGGTGGACACGAGTTCGCGCATCGATACTTCGCCGGGCTGGATGCGGGTACAGAATGCCACCATTCGCGATTTGCGCAATTATGGTGAGCTCAGCCTCACCGGTGTGCTCAGTCATTCCAGTAACGTGGGTGCCACCCGTGTGGCCATGAGTCTGCCCCCCGAGACGCTCTGGTCCAGTCTTCGCGGTTTCGGCTTTGGCGATGTGACTGCCAGCGGGTTTCCGGGGGAGCGCAGCGGCAATCTCACGCATTTTGATCGCTGGCAGAAAATTCGGCAGGCCACGCTCGCCTATGGCTACGGGGTTTCAGTAACGCCGTTACAGCTGGCACGAGCCTATGCCGCCCTGGCTTCGGGTGGCGTCATGCGTGATGTCTCCTTTGTGCGGGTGGATGCCCCCCCGCCCGGTGTGCCGGTCACGGATCCGGGCCATGCGCGGGCGCTGCTGGGAATGATGGAATATGTGGTCACCGAGGGGACCGGCACCCGTGCTGCTGTGCCCTTTTATCGTGTCTCGGGTAAAACCGGGACGGCGCGCAAGTCCGGTCTGGGCGGTTACGAGGAAGAACGTCACGTGGCGGTATTTGCCGGCACCGCACCGGCCAGTGATCCGCGGCTGGTGACGGTGGTGGTGATCGACGAGCCCGGTGGCGAGCATTATGCCGGTGGCCTGGTCGCCGCGCCGGTGTTCTCGCGGGTCATGTCGGGCGCCCTGCGGTTGCTGGATATCACGCCGGATGATGTCAGGCGTGATGAGGGCCGTGTGGCCGGCACCCATCTGCCGGGAGAGCCGGGATGATGGCGCAGCGTATCCAACAGCAAAGCACCATGGCGCTGACCGAATTGCTGGAGGGGCTGGCGCCGGCAGGTGACAGCGGTGCCTTACAGGTCAGCGCGGTGGCAGCTGATAGTCGTGAGGTGAGACCCGGTAGCCTGTTTCTGGCATTGGCCGGCCAGCGCAGTCATGGTCTGCAGTGGCTGGACCAGGTCCTGGACAACGGGGCCGTGGCTGTGCTTTATGAGCCGGCGCCGGGGCTGGACGTGCCGGATGCACCGATTCCGTTGATTGCGGCGCCCGGGTTGAGTGCCCGGGCTGGCGTGATTGCCTCACGCTGCCTGGGCGAGCCTTCCCGGGCGCTGGCGGTGATCGGGATTACCGGCACCAACGGCAAGACTTCCTGCAGCTGGATGCTGGCGGCGGCACTGGATCATGAACAGGCCCGTTGCGGGCTGATCGGGACGCTGGGCAGCGGCCTGTATGGCGAACTGGATCCGGCTACCCATACCACACCGGCGGCGACACAGGTGCAGGCGTTGCTGGGTCGTTTTCGCGATGCCGGGGCCCGTCACGCGGTGATGGAGGTTTCCTCGCACGCCCTGGATCAGTACCGGGTCGCGGGGGTGCATTTTACCCGCGCGGTGTTCACCAACCTCAGCCGTGATCACCTGGATTATCACGGCGACATGGCGGCTTATTTCGCAGCCAAGCGCCGCTTGTTTGAATATGCGGAACTGGGTGGTGGCGTGCTCAATGCTGCAGATCCCCGTTCGCCGCAATTGCGTGCGGTGATGCCCGAGGGTAGCGAGTGCATTTGGTACGGCCAGGGCGCGCGTGAACAGGCGGGCAGCGAGCCCTGGCTGGAAGCAACCGAAGTCCGGCCCCGTCGCGACGGCCTGGAGTTAAGCTTCGCGGGTGCGGCGCAGTTCAGTCTGTCGCTGCCACTGCTGGGGCGTTTTAATGCCGATAACCTGCTGGCGGTGGCCGCCACCCTGTATTCACTGGGTTATCGCGATGAGGCCCTGGCCGATGCGCTGAAACGGGTAGGGCCGGTGCCCGGGCGGATGCAGTGTCTGGGCGGCGATGGCCAACCGCTGGTCATTGTGGATTATGCCCATACCCCGGCGGCGCTGGCCCGCGCTCTGGAAGCTGCCCGCGAGCACTGCTCCGGGGAGTTGTGGTGCGTGTTTGGTTGTGGCGGCGAGCGCGATACCGGCAAGCGGGCGTTGATGGGTGAAATTGCCCGCGACGGTGCCGATCGGGTCATCGTGACGGATGACAATCCGCGCGGCGAGTCACCGGAAGCCATCGTCAGCGAGATTATTCAGGGCGCAGGCGCCCAGGCGAAAGTGATCCATGACAGGGCGCGTGCTATTACCACCGCGGTGGCACAGGCCGGGGCCAATGATGTGGTGCTGGTAGCCGGTAAGGGCCATGAGAGCTGGCAGGAACGTGCCGGGCAGCGTCTGGCGTTCAGTGATGTCGCCCAGGTTCGGCTGGCACTGCGGGAGGTGGGGCCATGATCCGCGGATCGCTGGCTGAATTTGCCCCGACACTGCAGGGTCGCTGCACGGCACCGGCGCGCTTTGAAGGTGTCAGCATCGACAGCCGTCGGGCCGTGTCCGGGGCCCTGTTCGTGGCGATCCGTGGCGAGCGCATGGATGGTCACAAATTTGTGACTGATGCCGCCCGCGCCGGTGTGGCCGCCGCCATGGTTGAGCGTGAACTCGACACGCCGCTGCCACAGATGATCGTTGCCGACACCACCGCCGGGCTGGGGCAATTGGCCTTGCACTGGCGGCAACGCTTCACGCTGCCGGTGATCGGGGTGACGGGCAGCAACGGCAAGACCACGGTCAAGCAAATGCTGGCCGCTATCATGGCCTGTCGGGGCGAGGTTCTGGCCACTCGCGGCAATCTCAACAACCACATCGGGATGCCGCTGACCCTGCTGGAACTGGACGAGCGTCATCAGGCGGCAGTGATTGAGATGGGGGCCAATCATGCCGGCGAGATCGCGTTGCTTGCGGGTCTTGCCCGTCCCGATGTGGGGCTGGTCACCAATGCCGGGCGTGCTCATCTGGAGGGCTTCGGTTCACTGGACGGCGTCGCCCGGGCCAAGGGAGAAATGTTTGAGGCCCTGCCGGAAGACGGGGTCGCGGTGATCAATACGGACGACGCCTACGCTGAATTATGGCTATCCCTTGCCGGTTCGCGTCCTGTTATCCGCTTTGGCCATGGCGAACTGGCCGATGTCCGTCCCGGCAGCAGCGTGCAGCAAACCGCCGATGGCGGTCAGTGGTTTGTGCTGGTCACGCCGCAGGGCGAGGCCGAGGTTCGCCTGCCCCTGCCGGGGGCGCATAACATCAGCAATGCCCTCGCGGCGGCCGCTGCTGCGCTGGCCGCCGGTTGTACTCCGGCTGAAATTGCCAGCGGGCTGGCGTGTGTGGACGGTGCGCCGGGACGCCTGCAATTGCACCAGACTGCCGACGGGGCCTGTCTGCTCGATGACAGTTATAACGCCAACCCGGATTCACTCGCAGTGGCGCTGGATGTCCTGGCCGCACGCGAGGGGCGCCGGATTCTGGTGCTGGGTGATATGGGTGAGTTGGGTCCCGAGGGGCGGGCTTTGCACGCTGAAATGGGGCGTCAGGCCCGCGCCAGCGGTATTGAACACCTGTACACGCTGGGTGAACTCTCGGCAGCAGCGAGCGAGGCCTTCGGTGAGGGTGCCGCCCACAGTACCGGAATAGAGGCGCTGCTGGCTCGTCTGCACGACTGTACCGGTCCTGATTGCACGATTCTCGTCAAGGGGTCCCGCGCCATGCAGATGGAACGGGTGGTGTCGGCGCTGGCGACGCCGGTAGTGGCGGACGCCGGGGGGGACTGAAGCCATGCTGTTTCATCTGAGTGAATATCTGATTCAGTTCCATACCGGCTTCAATGCCTTTGGCTATATCAGCATGCGCGCCATTCTGGGGGTGCTTACCGCGCTGGTGATCTGTCTGTTGGTGGGCCCGGCGGCGATCAGTCGATTGACTCGCTATCACATTGGCCAGACGGTCCGTGACGACGGTCCCCAGAGTCATCTGGACAAGCGTGGTACACCGACCATGGGTGGTGCGCTGATCCTGTTCTCTATCGCCGCCAGCGTGCTGCTGTGGGCCGATCTGACCAATGAATATGTCTGGATCGCGCTGCTGACCATGCTGGCCTTTGGTCTGATCGGCGGCATTGATGATTACCGCAAGCTGGTTTTGCAGGACGCGCGGGGCTTGCCGGCACGCTGGAAATACCTGCTGCAGTCCCTGGTCGGTGCGGTCACGGCAGTGGTGCTGTATTCCGTCGCTGGCGAGACTGAATTGCTGATTCCCTATCTCAAGGATGTGAGCATCAATCTGGGCGTGCTTTACATCCTGTTCACCTATTTCGTGATCGTGGGCACCAGTAACGCCGTCAATCTGACCGACGGCCTCGACGGGCTGGCCATCATGCCCACCGTGATGGTGGCCGGGGCGCTGGGCGTGTTTGCCTACGCCAGCGGCCATTACCACTTTGCTGATTACCTGGGCATTCCCTTTATCGCCGGGGCCGGCGAGACAGTCATTCTGTGCGGGGCAATTGTCGGCGCCGGGCTGGGCTTTCTCTGGTTCAACACCTATCCGGCCCAGGTGTTCATGGGCGACACCGGCGCGCTGGCGCTGGGCGCGGCGCTGGGCACGCTGGCGGTGGTGGTGCAGCAGGAGCTGGTGCTGGTGATCATGGGCGGCGTGTTTGTGGTCGAGACCGTCTCGGTCATTGTGCAGGTGGTCTCCTACAAGCTCACCGGCCGGCGGGTATTCCGCATGGCCCCGTTGCACCACCACTTTGAACTCAAGGGCTGGCCTGAGCCACGGGTCAGTGTGCGTTTCTGGATTATCACGGTGATTCTGGTGCTGGTTGCACTGAGTTCACTCAAGTTGCGGTGACGGATGCTGAATGATGCCTACAACACGGATCTGGCAACAGCGCATGAGGGGGACGCGATGAGCGTTGCGGCCACGCGCACCCTGGTGCTGGGACTGGGCGTCACCGGCCTGTCGGTGGTGCGCTTCCTGCGCGCCCGTGGCGATGTGCTGGCGGTGGCCGATACCCGTGACAACCCGCCGGGGCTGGAAGCCCTGCGCCGCGATATGCCTGATGTGGCGGTTTTTGTGGGGGGGTTGGCACCTTCAGTGCTGGATCACGCTGACCAGGTGGTCGTCTCGCCGGGTCTGGCCTCGGATACGCCGGTGCTGCTGGAAGCACGTGCACGCGGGCTGCCGGTATATGGCGATATTGAGTTGTTTGCCCGTCATGTGGATGCCCCGGTCGTGGCGGTAACCGGGTCCAATGGCAAGAGTACGGTGACCACGCTGGTGGGGCTGATGGGGCGTGAAGTATCCGGGGCCACACGCATGGGGGGCAACCTGGGGACGCCGGCACTGGATCTGCTCACCGGCGAGGGCGACCCGGCGGCCTTGTATGTGCTTGAACTTTCGAGTTTCCAGCTTGAGTTGACCGACACCCTGGCTACCCGGGTGTCGACAGTACTCAATATCAGCCCTGATCACATGGACCGCTATGCCGGGCTGGCTGAGTACGCCGCAGCCAAGCAACGGATCCTGGCTCATGCCCGGACCGCAGTCCTCAATCGCGAAGACGCCACGGTCATGGGGATGGCCGGAGAGGTGGCGCAAGTTATTACCTTCGGTCTGGACAAACCGCCAACACAACGAGATTACGGGTTGCTGGAACGGGATGGCGCGGTCTGGCTGGCGCGGGGCGAAACGCTCCTGTTGCCTGCCGGTGAACTGTTGATCCCGGGGCGTCACAACCTGGCCAATGCCCTGGCGGCACTGGCCACCGGCGAAGCGGCCGGATTGCCGATCGAAGCCATGCTGGGAGTATTGCGCACCTTCCCGGGCTTGCCGCATCGCAGCCAGTGGGTGGCCCGCATTGACGGGGTCGATTTCTATAACGACTCCAAGGCCACCAATCCGGGCGCCAGTCTGGCCGCCATTGAAGGCCTGGGCCGCCCGCTGGTGTTGATCGCCGGGGGTGAGGGCAAGGATGCAGATTTCTCTGTGCTGGCGCCGGCTGTGCGTGAGCACGTGCACGCCGCAGTATTGATCGGCCGGGATGCGTCATTACTCGCCGACGCGCTGGCGGATTGCACTGAGTTGCACCGCGCCGAATCGATGGCGCGAGCGGTCCGTATGGCGGCGCGCCTGGCCCGGCAAGGGGATGCGGTGCTGTTGTCGCCGGCTTGCGCGAGTTTCGACATGTTTGAAGGTTACGAACACCGCGGTCGGGATTTTGTGGCTGCGGTGAGGGAGCTGGCTTCGGCATGACCAGTATCTATAACAGTGGCATCAGCCTTCCGGGCAGTGCTCCGCGAGCCGCGACGGGGATGCGCCCGGGCGAGCGTGCGGGCGTGCTTTCGCGCCTGGATACCCCGCTGCTGCTGGCCGTGCTGGCGCTGGTCACGCTGGGCCTGGTGATGGTGACTTCAGCGTCCATGCCCATGGCTGATCGCATGATGGGTAACCCCTGGCACTACTTCACCCGCCAGAGTATCTATCTGCTGCTGGCCCTGGTGGCCGCATTCCTCACGCTGCAATTACCGCTACGATTATGGGAGCGCTCGGGCTATGTGCTGATGGGGCTTGCCCTGTTGATGTTGTTACTGGTGCTGGTGCCTGGCGTGGGCAAGACCGTGAACGGCAGCACGCGCTGGATTGATCTGGGCTTGTTCCAGCTCCAGGTCTCGGAGCCGGCGCGACTGTTCCTGCTGATCTACCTGGCCGGCTACCTGGTGCGCCAGCATGCCGAACTGCGTGTCGGTATTGGCGCCTTTTTGCGACCCATGCTGGTGCTCAGTCTTGCCGTCTCGCTGTTGTTGATGCAGCCGGATTTCGGGGCTGCGGCAGTACTGGTGGCGGCGGCCCTGATCATGTTTTACCTGGCCGGGGTGCGGCTGGGCTATTTTGTCTTGCTGTTTTCGGGCTCGCTGGCAGCCATGTTGTTTCTGGTCTGGAGCTCACCCTATCGCATGGCGCGCTTTACCGGATTTCTTAACCCCTGGGCTGACCCCTTCAACTCCGGTTTTCAGTTGACCCAGTCGCTGATGGCGATTGGCTCTGGCCAGTGGCTGGGTGCGGGGCTGGGGGCGAGCATGCAGAAAATGTTTTACCTGCCCGAGGCGCATACGGATTTCCTGTTTGCCATTATCGCCGAGGAACTCGGGCTGGTGGGGTCGGTGACCATTATCGCGCTGTACGCGGTGGTGGTCTGGCGCATGCTGGTGATTGCCGGCGAAGCCGCTACCGCCGGGCGCTGGTTCGCCGCGTACCTGGTCTACGGCCTGGGTGCCTGGATGGGTTTGCAGGTCTTCGTCAATATTGGCGTCAACATGGGGCTGCTGCCGACCAAGGGCCTGACGTTGCCGCTGATGAGCTACGGCGGCAGCAGTTTGCTGGTGATGGCCGTGGTCGTGGCGATCGTGCTTCGGGTAGCGATTGAGGTGCGAGCACCGGGTGCGCGGGGAGGTGTGGCATGAGCGCGCGGCCGGTACTGATTATGGCCGGGGGCACCGGTGGCCATGTGTTCCCGGGGCTGGCGGTCGCTGAAGTATTGCGCCAGCGTGATATCCCGGTGCGCTGGCTGGGCACGGCTGCCGGCCTTGAAGCCCGGGTCGTCCCGGCGGCCGGAATTCCCCTGCATCATCTGGATATTCGCGGCCTGCGGGGCAGCGGCTGGCGACGCTGGCTGGGTGCTCCGCTGGTGCTTGCCCGGGCGCTTTGGCAGGCATGGCGGGTGCTTGCCCGGGTGCGACCGGCGGTGGTGCTGAGTATGGGCGGATTCGCCGCCGGCCCCGGCGGGTTGATGGCCTGGCTGCTGCGCTATCCCCTGGTCATTCATGAACAGAACGCCATTCCCGGGCTGACCAACCGGATTCTGGCGCGTCTCGGCGGTGAGGTGCTGTGCGCTTTTGATCACACCTTCCCGACGCGCGTCGGCGCCAGAGTAATTGGCAATCCGGTGCGTGCGGATATCGCTTCATTGGCAACGCCGGAAGCACGCTTGCAGGCCCGCCAGGGTGAAGCGGTGCAACTGCTGATCCTGGGTGGCAGCCAGGGCGCTCGCTCAATCAACCAGATGGTGCCCGGAGCGTTGTTGCAACTTGATCGGGCCACTCAGCCCAAAGTGTTGCACCAGTGCGGGCAGGCCCACCTGGAGGAAGCCCGGCTTGCCTGGCGTGATTATGCCGGTGAGGTTGAGGTGACCCCCTTTATAGAGGACATGGCCGCGGCCTATGCCCGGGCCGATGTGGTGCTGGCCCGCGCCGGGGCACTCACCGTGGCGGAATTGAGTGCGGCCGGAGTGCCTGCCGTGCTGGTGCCGTATCCGTATGCGGTGGATGACCACCAGACACACAATGCTGCGCCGCTGGTGGCTGCCGGCGCGGCTGTGTTGTTGCCGCAGTCGCAACTGACGGCAGAACGCCTGAGTGAAACCCTGGCGCCCCTGCTGACTGATGGTGAACGGCGGCGGGCCATGGCCCTCGCCGGCCGTGCCCTGGCCCGGCCGGATGCGGCGACAGCGCTGGCGGATGCCCTGATACAGGCCGGAGGTGTGAGATGAGCGCGCAGGCGCCACAACACAATCCGTTACAGGCCTGGATGGGCCGGATTCGCCGGATCCATTTCGTGGGTATCGGTGGTGCCGGTATGTCGGGTATTGCCGAGGTGTTGTTGAACCTGGGCTATGAGATCAGTGGCTCGGATCTGCGCGAAAGCCCGGCGACGCAGCGGCTGGCCGGGCTGGGCGCGCGTATCGCCTGTGGCCACAGCGCCGAAGCCGTTGCCGAGGTGGACGTGGTTGTGGTTTCCAGTGCTGTCGACAGTGCCAACCCGGAAGTGCAGGCAGCGCACGCGCGACGCATCCCGGTGGTGCCGCGCGCGGAAATGCTGGCCGAACTGATGCGTTTCCGTCATGGCATTGCGGTGGCTGGCACCCACGGCAAGACGACCACCACCAGTCTGGTCGCCAGCGTGCTGGCCGAGGCCGGGCTTGATCCCACCTTTGTGATCGGTGGGCGGCTCAACAGCGCCGGTGTTAATGCGCGACTGGGCTCTGGATATTATCTGGTGGCCGAGGCGGATGAAAGTGATGCCTCGTTCCTGCATCTGCAACCGCTGATGGCGGTGGTCACGAATATCGATGCGGACCACCTGGACACCTATGGCGGTGATTTTGACCGCCTGCGCCAAACCTTTGTCCGCTTCCTGCACAACCTGCCTTTTTATGGTCTGGCCGTCATGTGTATTGATGATCCGGTGGTGCGGGCGCTGCTGGATGAAGTCAGTCGGCCGGTGCTGACCTATGGCCTTGACAGTGATGCCGCCGTGCGCGGCTTTGATATTGCCCCCGGGGGAGAAACGACCCGTCTCAAGGTGTCGCTGCCGGATCGCGACAAGCCATTATCGCTGGTGCTCAATATGCCCGGGCGCCACAACGTGCTCAACGCGCTGGCGGCCATAGCTGTGGGCCATGAACTGGGCGTGGCGCCGGAAGCAATTCAGTCGGCGCTGGCGGGTTTCCAGGGCATTGGCCGGCGTTTGCAGATCCATGGCGACATCCAGACCCCGGCCGGGCAGGTGTTGCTGGTGGATGATTATGGTCATCACCCGCGGGAAATCGAGGCCACCATGCGGGCTGTACGTGAAGCCTGGCCCGGGCGCCGGTTGGTGGTGGTGTTCCAGCCGCATCGCTACAGCCGCACACGCGACTTGTTCGAAGACTTTACCCGTGTGCTTTCGCAGGCGGACTGCCTGGTGTTGTGTGAGGTCTATGCCGCGGGCGAAGCGCCGGTCAAGGATGCCGACGGCCGCGCCCTGAGCCGTGCGGTGCGCACCCGGGGTCGGGTTGAGCCGGTTTTTGTGCCCCGCCTGGACGAGTTGGCGGAGGCGTTGGGCGGTGTGCTTCGGGAGGGTGATGTGATCCTGACCCTGGGCGCGGGTGATATAGGCACGGCGTCGGCAGCACTGCCGGCGGCACTGGCAGCGGAGGCGGCCCCATGATGGCGATGGCGGAATCCCTGCGCGGCGAGTTGCGCTACAACGAGCCCATGTCCCGGCATACCTCCTGGCGTGTGGGCGGCTGTGCGGCCCGCTTTTTCCGGCCGGCGGATGTGAATGATCTGGCCGAGTACATGCGCCAGCTTGATCCCGGCGAGCCGGTGTACTGGGTAGGTCTGGGCAGCAACCTGCTGGTACGTGATGGCGGCCTGGAGGGCAGCGTGATTGCGGTGCACGGCGCGTTGTCGGGGCTGGTCTTCGAGACGGATGGACAGGTGCTGGCCGGAGCCGGTGTGCCCTGTGCCCGGATTGCCCGCCAGAGTGTGCGTCAGGGGCTGGCTGGCGGCGAGTTCTTTGCCGGTATCCCGGGCACGCTGGGCGGTGCCCTGGCGATGAATGCCGGAGCTTTTGGCGGAGAGACCTGGGAGCGTGTGTGTGAAGTCCAGGTGATGGACCGTCAGGGCCGGGTCCACTGGCGTCAGCCGGCTGAATATCAGATTGGTTATCGCACGGTGGCCGGGCCACGGGATGAATGGTTCGTCGCAGCGCGACTGCGATTTGAGACCGATGCAGATGGTGAAGGGCGTGCGAGGATTCGCGAGATGCTGGCCCGCCGCGGGGCCACCCAGCCCACGGGCGAGCCCAGCTGTGGATCGGTGTTCCGCAATCCGCCTGGCGATCACGCTGCCCGCTTGATCGAGGCCGTCGGGCTCAAGGGGTTTGCCATCGGCGGCGCCCGGGTTTCGGACAAGCATGCCAATTTCATCGTCAATACCGGGGCGGCCCGGGCCGGGGACATGGAGGCGCTGATTACGCATGTGCGCGACACGGTGCAGGCGCGTTTCGACGTCCTGCTCGAGCCTGAAGTGCAGATTGTGGGGAGGCCGGCATGATGCGCCTGGACTGGCAACCGCAAGTCTCCCGACCACAGGACTTTGGTCGGGTTGCCGTGCTTATGGGTGGCTGGTCGGCCGAGCGCGAGATTTCCCTGCGCAGTGGTCAGGCCGTGCTTGCGGCGCTGCAGCGTGCCGGCGTGCAGGCCGAGGGCGTTGACCTCAAGCGTGGCGAATTGGCCGGGCTGCCCGGCTTTGACCGGGCCTTTGTCGCCCTGCACGGACGTGGCGGCGAGGACGGTGTGGTTCAGGGCGTGCTTGAGGCGTTGGCTATCCCCTATACCGGCAGTGGCGTGATGGGCTGTGCCCTGAGTATGGACAAGTTGCGCAGCAAACAGCTGTGGCAGGCCCAGGGGCTGCCCACGCCGGACTACTGCTGGTTGCGCGAGGAAGCGGATTTGGCCACGGCGGTGGCCCGCCTGGGACTGCCGCTGGTAATCAAGCCCTCGCGCGAGGGCTCCAGTATCGGCATCAGCAAGGTCGAGCGCCAGGCCGACATGCTGGCGGCCTGGCGTGAAGCAATGGCGCTGGATACACGGGTGCTTGCCGAGGCCTGGGTAGACGGCGGGGAATATACCGCCACGCTGTTGCAGGGGCAGGTGTTGCCGATGATTCGGCTGGAAACCCCGCACGCCTTTTATGACTACCAGGCCAAGTATGACTCGGACCAGACCCGCTATCTCTGCCCCTGCGGGCTTGACGAGGATACCGAGGCGCGTATCGGCGAATTGTGCCGCCGTGCCTTCGATGGGCTCGATGCCCGGGGCTGGGGAAGAGTGGATTTCATGCTCGACGGCGCGGGCGAGATCGGATTGCTGGAACTCAATGCGGTGCCGGGCATGACCGATCACAGCCTGGTACCCATGTCCGCCGCTGCCGCAGGTATGGATTTCGAAACCCTGGTCTGGGCGATTCTGGAAACCAGTCTGGTTGCGAGCGGGGGAGGTCAGCCATGAAAGCCCAGGCGCGCAGACAAACAGAGACCGGCGTGCGCCGCTGGCCCCGCTTGCGGCCCTGGACGGGGGTGGTGATGTTCGGGCTGATTTTTGCCGCCGCGCTGGTGTTCGGGACCCGCGCCATGCTGGCCCAGACCGGGCTGGCACAGGTGCAGGTGTCGGCGCCCTTCGCGCAGGTGAACGAGGCCGCCGTGGCTGACGTGCTGCGGCCGTGGCAGGGCGAACGGATTATGGGGCTGGATCTGTCGCAGCTGGAAGACGAATTGTCGAGCATGCCATGGGTGGACAAAGTTCGTCTGCGGCGGGTCTGGCCGGATGGAATACACGTGGCGCTGGAGGAACACCAGGCTGTCGCGCGCTGGGGTGAAACCGGGCTGGTCAATGAGCGGGGCGAACTGTTTGAGGCATCGGCGCCGGCATCGCTGGTTGATCTGCCCGTGTTTAACGGCCCGCCGGAGCGCTCGGCCGAGATGTTGGCGGTGTGGCGTGAATTGCACCCCCGACTGGCCAGTCACGAACTGATGGCCTCGCAGCTGTTGCTGGACCGTCGGGGCAGCTGGCGCATGGTGCTGGCGCAGGGGGTGGAAGTCCGGTTGGGCACGGCGGATCCGCTGGTGCAGGCCGAGCGTTTTCTCCGCCATGGCTGGCCTGAGATTGCTGATCGTGTGATGCGGGTGCGTTACGTGGACTTGCGCTACACCAATGGGTTTGCGGTCGCGGAACGTGAACGCGACGCTGAAGGGGGATAACAGCAGATGACGCGGAAACCGGAACAGAATCTGATTGTGGGTCTGGATATCGGGACCTCCAAGGTGATGGCCATCGTCGCCGAAATCACTGCCGACGATACGGTGGAGATTATCGGTGTGGGCTCGCATCCCTCGCGCGGCATGAAAAAAGGCGTGGTGGTCAACATCGAATCCACCGTGCAGTCCATCCAGCGGGCCGTGGAGGAAGCGGAGCTGATGGCCGGTTGTGAAATTCACTCGGTGTATACCGGGATTGCCGGCAGTCACGTCAAGAGCCTGAACTCTCACGGCATTGCTTCCATCAGCGACAAGGAAGTCTCCCAGAGTGATGTGGACCGGGTCATTGATGCCGCGCGGGCCGTGGCCATCCCGGCGGATCAGAAGATCCTCCATATCCTGCCGCAGGAATTCATCATTGATGACCAGGAAGGGGTGCGCGAACCGATCGGCATGTTCGGGGTGCGCCTGCAGGCCAAGGTGCACATGGTGACCGGCGCCCTGTCGGCGGTGCAGAACATCGTCAAGTGCGTCAATCGATGCGGGCTGGAGGTCGATGATGTGGTGCTTGAGCAACTCGCTTCCAGTCACGCCGTACTCACCCAGGACGAGCGCGAACTGGGTGTGTGCCTGGTGGATATTGGCGGCGGCACGACTGACATGGCGGTGTTTACTGAAGGTGCGATTCGCCATACCGCGGTAATTCCCATTGCCGGCGACCAGGTCACCAATGACATTGCCGTGGCCCTGCGCACACCGACGCATCATGCCGAAGAGATCAAGCTGAAATACGCCTGCGCCCTGTCGCAGCTTGCCAGCACGGACGAAAGCATCGATGTCCCCAGCGTGGGGGATCGCCCGGCCCGGCGGCTGGCCCGGCAGACCCTGGCCGAGGTGGTTGAGCCACGTTACGAAGAGCTGTTCAACCTGGTGCAGGCCGAGCTGCGGCGCAGCGGGTTCGAGGAGCAGATTGCTGCCGGCATTGTTCTGACCGGCGGTACCTCGCGCATGGAAGGCGCGGTGGATCTGGCGGAGGAGGTGTTTCACATGCCGGTGAGACTGGGTATCCCCCAGTACGTGACGGGTCTGTCGGATGTGGTCAGCAACCCCATGTGCGCTACGGGCGTGGGGCTGCTGTTACTGGGCAGGGAGAACATGCTGGCTAACCAGCAAAGGGCGAACGTCGGTTTGACGTTTGATGGTTTGTGGCAACGGATGAAGAACTGGTTTGAAGGCAACTTCTGAAATTTTTGTGCAAGGCCCGAATTCAAGAGGAGGGCGGAATCATGTTTGAACTGATGGATGCATATAGTCAAAACGCCGTGATCAAGGTAATCGGTGTCGGGGGCGGCGGTGGCAACGCTGTCCAGAATATGTCAACGGCCGGTGTCGAGGGGGTGGAGTTTATCTACGCCAACACCGACGCCCAGGCGCTGAAAAACAGTACTGCAGGGACGGTGCTGCAGCTCGGCTGTGGTATCACCAAGGGCCTGGGCGCCGGAGCTGACCCGGAAGTGGGCCGCCAGGCCGCGCTGGAGGATCGCGAAAGGATCCAGGAAGTCATCGAAGGCACCGACATGCTGTTCGTGACCGCCGGCATGGGCGGTGGTACGGGCACCGGCGCGGCACCGGTGGTGGCCGAGCTGGCCCGGGAGATGGGCATTCTGGTGGTGGCCGTGGTCACCAAGCCCTTTCCGTTTGAGGGCAACAAGCGCATGCACGTGGCCCGGGAAGGGATTGCCAGTCTGGCCAAACACGTGGATTCGCTGATCACCATTCCCAACGAGAAGCTGCTCACGGTGCTGGGCAAGGATGCCGGTTTGCTCGACGCTTTCAAGTCCGCGGACAAGGTGTTGCTCAATGCGGTGTCCGGGATTGCCGAGCTGATTACCCGGCCTGGTCTCATCAATGTGGACTTTGCCGACGTACGCACCGTGATGTCCGAGATGGGTATGGCAATGATGGGTTCCGGTATGGCCTCCGGCGAAAATCGTGCCCGTACCGCAGCCGATGCGGCGTTGTCGAGTCCGTTGCTGGAAGAGTTCAACCTCGCCGGGGCCCGCGGCATCCTGGTCAATGTAACGGCTGGCATGGACCTGTCTATTGGTGAGTTTGAAGAGGTTGGCAACTGCGTCAAGGAAGTCGCCTCGGAAGACGCCACCGTGGTTGTGGGTACGGTCATTGATCCTGAAATTACCGGCGAACTGCGGGTGACCGTGGTTGCAACCGGGCTGGAGCATGCACTGAACCGCATCACCGACAAGCCGGTGCGACCCGTGCAGCACAACAGCGCGGGTGAAGTGGACTACGCCCAGCTTGATCGGCCCACGGTGATCCGCAAGAAGCGGGCCGAAGGCAGTGATGTGACCGCCGGTAGCGATGCTGACATGGAATACCTTGATGTGCCGGCATTTTTGCGGCGCCAGGCCGACTGAAGGGCAAGTGCCCGGGAGGTGCGTGCGTTATGAAAAGCAGTTATAATATCGCCCATTGCGGTGGGCTGAACGTGAACAGGGAGCGGGTCGGACACCAACTCACAGCCGGGGCGAAATGGATTGCCCGTGCTGGTGGTGGTGACGACCTGGTCTGTCATGGCACAGCCTAGCCCCCGATCAGTCGGGACAGCCGGTCGCAAACGGCCGACCAGGTCCCGCGCCAAACCCAGGGTAACCCCAGGTATGCTTCGTCAACGGACTTTGAAAAACATGATCCGGGCCACCGGTATTGGTCTGCATTCGGGTGAAAAGGTCTATATGACCCTGCGCCCGGCGCCGGCCGATCACGGTATCGTCTTCCGCCGTACGGATATGGACGGCCCCGACAATGAGATCCTTGCGCGGGCCGACAAGGTGGGCGATACCCGCCTGTGCACGGCGCTTTGCGATGGCGCGGTCCGGGTCGCCACGGTG
Source organism: Thiotrichales bacterium (assembly GCA_003567955.1). Classification (GTDB taxonomy): domain Bacteria; phylum Pseudomonadota; class Gammaproteobacteria; order UBA5335; family SLRW01; genus SLRW01. Next base: position 9,382 of record PWYF01000191.1, on the reverse strand, counting down.
GAGCATTTGTTGTCCGCCATGGCCGGTCTGGGCATTGATAATGCCGTGGTTGAGCTGAGTGCGCCGGAAGTGCCGATCATGGATGGCAGCGCCGGTCCGTTTGTGTTTCTGATCCAGTCCGCGGGTATCGAGGAGCAGGATGCGCCCAAGCGCTTTATTCGCATCAAGCGACCGGTGGTGGTGGAAGACGAGGGCAAGTGGGCCCGCTTTGATCCGCATGACGGTTTTCAGGTGGATTTCACCATCGAGTTTGATCATCCGGTGTTCCGCAACCACAGTCACAGCGCCAGCGTGGATTTCTCCACCACATCCTTTGTGCGTGAGGTCAGTCGTGCACGCACTTTCGGTTTCATGCGCGAAATCGAGATGCTGCGTGACAACAATCTGGCGCTCGGTGGCAGCATGGACAACGCCATCGTGGTGGATGATTACCGGGTGCTCAATGAAGACGGCCTGCGCTATGAGGATGAGTTCGTCAAACACAAGATCCTGGATGCGATCGGCGACCTCTACCTGATGGGCAACAGCCTGATCGGCCGCTTTACCGGCTATCGCTCGGGCCACGATCTGAATAACCGCCTGGTGCGGGCGCTGATGGCCGATCAGGAGGCCTGGGAGGAAGTGACATTCAAGGAGGCCGACAAGGCCCCGGTGTCTTTCCTCAACCCACTGACTGCCTGAGCGCCGGTTTCGCGCAGTCCGGGTTCAGTCGCCGGCCCGTGACGCCAGCCGCCGGAGGCTGGCGGCCAGTTCCCTGTCATCCACCGTATCTGCCAGGCTGCGCAGTCTGGCGGCCGCTTCCGCCGACAGTTGCCGTTTCATCGGAACTTGTTCCGCCAGCGGTTGCACCGGTGCCACCGACACCTTGATCTTCCCCGGCGGCGGCTTGATATGCTCTCGCAATCCTTCCAGAATGCCCCGGCTCATATAGCGCACACGCGCGGCACGTGCCGGGGTGTCAGTCACCAGTGCCAGTTCATTCTGGTCACACCGGGCCACGGCACAATGCCCCGCCAGCGCCTCGGGCAGCAAAGCCCGCAACTCCCGGTTGAGGATTTCAAGTTCCCGGGTGTGTTCAAATACCTTGTCCAGCGCCCCCGTGCTGCGGACCAGGCTTGACAGGGCTATGGGGTCTCGTGGTCTCATAGATGATGGAATGCTCTGACAGGATGTCGGTTTTGCGCCTTTTGCAAGGCAGGCGTCACACAGGGTCAGCATATTATGAACATCATCCTGTTTACCAGGCGACGCGGTCACCTGCATCAGATCAGCCTCGGACAGCCCGTGATTGCGCTGCCCGTCATGCTGCTGGTGGTGCTGATGCTGGGTGGTATTTTCGGCGCCGGGTATCAGTATGCTGTCTCGCATGGTGCGGCCAGTCCGGATGCCCAGGCGCGTACCTGGCAGGCTCGACTCGCCGAGCAGGAAGAGGAAATTCGCCGCGCCACGCGCGAAGCCGAGGAAAACGTCCAGGCCCTGTCCATGCGGCTGGGGCAATTGCAGGCCCAGGTGGTCCGGCTGGAAGCACTGGGCGAGCGTCTGGCCAGTATGGCAGAGCTTGATGATGGCGAGTTTGACTTTGCCCGCCGCCCGGCCCTGGGTGGTCCCACCGAAGGCGAAGATGATTTTGGCCAGTACTCAGCCGAGTTCTCCGAAGCCCTGGCGCAACTGGCCAGTCGCATTGATTACCGTGATCGCCAGCTGGTGGTGCTTGAGGACATCATGCGCAGCAGCAGCCTCCAGGATCAGGTGATGCCTGCCGGTCGGCCGGTGACCAGCGGCTGGATCTCATCCGGCTACGGGGTGCGCACGGATCCCTTTACCGGCCGGCGCACACGCCATTTTGGCACTGATTTTGCTGCCCGTACCGGTACGCCCATCAAGGCCGTGGCCGATGGCGTGGTGACCTGGTCTGGCAAGCGCCATGGCTATGGCTACATGGTGGAAATCAATCACGGCAATGGCTATCGCACCCGCTACGCCCATAATGATGTCAATCACGTTGAGGTGGGCGATACCGTGCGCCGGGGCGACCTGATTGCCGATGTGGGGCAGACCGGCCGGGCTACCGGCCCGCACCTGCACTTCGAGGTGCTGCATAACGGCCGTGCCGTGGATCCCATGGAGTTTGTCAGAGCCGGGCAGTAATATGCCGTACCTGCGGCCGTAAACGGCGCGGGTATCAGCTTCGGGGGCGTGCCCGTTACGGGTCACGCCCCCTGTCGTTTGGGCGTGCTCCGACTGGTTATTATCACGCTTTCCCTGGTGCGGATACTTTTTAATTATGGCCGGGGCCTTTATAGTTGCCGGTCGGGCAGTCGTGGCATGACGGTCGGCATCATCAGCCTGTGCCACACGGGGTATACACGGGACAAGCAGGACACATGATTGCAAATCTGATCACCAGAATAATGGGCAGTCGCAACCGGCGCGTGTTGAAACGCATGTGGCGGGTGGTGGACAAAATCAATGCGCTGGAGCCCGATTTCGAGCAACTTGGCGATGATGATCTGCGCCAGTGCACGGCCCGTTTTCGTGAACGACTGGGCCAGGGTGAAAAGCTGGATGCGCTTTTGCCGGAAGCCTTTGCCGCGGTCCGGGAAGCGGGGCGGCGTACCCTGGGCATGCGCCATTTCGACGTGCAGCTGGTTGGTGGTATGGCCTTGCACGAGGGCCATATTGCCGAAATGAAAACCGGTGAGGGCAAGACCCTGGTGGCGACCCTGGCCGCTTATCTCAATGCCCTGCCCGGCAAGGGCGTCCACCTGATTACGGTTAATGACTATCTGGCCAGTCGTGACGCCGAATGGATGGGCCAGATCTATACCGCGCTAGGTATGACCGTGGGGGTGGTCCGGGGTGGCCAGGAACGGGACGAAAAACGCGAGGCCTATGGCGCTGACATCACCTACGGCACCAATAATGAATTCGGCTTTGACTACCTGCGTGACAATATGGCGCTATCCATCGAGGAGCGCGTCCAGCGTGAACTGCACTTTGGCATTGTCGACGAGGTGGACTCCATCCTGATTGACGAGGCGCGTACGCCGCTTGTCATCTCCGGTGCCACCCGTGAAAACACCGAGCTGTACAACACCATCAACAAGCTGGTGCCCCGCTTGAGCGAAGAGGTTGAAGAGGGCGACGGTGGTGATTTCACCGTGGACGAGAAAAACCGCCAGGTGTTTCTCACCGAGGCCGGCCACGAGAACGTCGAGAATATGCTTTCGGAAGCGGGCATTCTGGAAGAAGGCCAGAGCCTGTATGACGCCGCCAACCTCAACATCATGGCGCACGTAAACGCGGCCCTGCGCGCCCACCGGCTGTTCCAGAAAGACGTGCACTACATTGTGCGGGATGGCCAGATCGTGATCGTGGACGAATTCACCGGTCGCACCATGCCCGGCCGGCGCTGGTCCGAGGGCCTGCACCAGGCGATCGAGGCCAAGGAAGGGCTGAGTATCCAGAGTGAAAACCAGACCCTGGCCTCCACCACCTTCCAGAATTTCTTCCGTATTTACGACAAGTTGTCCGGCATGACCGGTACCGCTGATACCGAGGCCTATGAATTCCAGACCATTTATGGTCTGGAAGTGCTGGTCATCCCCACCCATCGTCCCATGGTGCGTGAGGATTTCAGCGACAAGGTTTTCATGACGGCGGAGGAGAAATACGAGGCGGTCATCGAGGATATTGTGGATTGCCAGCAGCGCGGCCAGCCCGTGCTGGTGGGCACCACCTCTATCGAAATCTCGGAAATGCTCTCGCGCCAGCTTGACGAGCGCAAGATCGCACATGAGGTGCTTAACGCCAAGCAACATGAGCGCGAGGCTGACATCATCGCCCAGGCCGGGCAGCCGGGGCGGGTGACCATCGCCACCAACATGGCCGGCCGTGGCACGGATATCGTGCTCGGCGGTAACCTGGAGGCCGAGCTGCGCAAGCTTGAGGATCCGGACGAGGCCACCGTCGCCGAACGCCGCAAGGCCTGGGACGAGCGCCACCGCCAGGTGATTGAGGCTGGTGGCCTGCATATCATCGGCACCGAGCGTCATGAATCACGGCGGGTGGATAACCAGCTGCGAGGCCGTGCCGGCCGTCAGGGCGACCCTGGCTCCAGTCGCTTCTATCTGTCACTGGAAGACGATCTGTTGCGTGTGTTCGGTTCGGGCCGGATCGGGTCTCTGATGCAGCGCATGGGCATGGAGCGTGGTGAGGCGATTGAGCACCCCTGGGTGTCGCGCGCCATCGAGAACGCCCAGCGCAAGGTAGAAGGGCACAACTTCGATATCCGCAAGCAGCTGCTCGAATATGACGATGTCGCCAATGATCAGCGCAAGGTGATCTATGAGCAACGTCGCGAATTGCTTGAGGCCGATGATATTTCCGGCACCATCGAGGCGATTCGTGAAGATGTGGTGGATGAGGTGATCGATCCTTTCATGCCGCACGGCAGTATTGAGGAGCAGTGGGACCTGGAGGGTCTGGAAGAAGCCCTGAAGCAGGAATTCCATGCCGAACTGCCGGTGTCCCGCTGGCTGGAAGAAGATGAGATGCTCAACGAGGCCGGGGTGCGTCAGAAGGTGTTTATGGAGCTGACCCGGGCCTACGAGGAAAAGTCGGAGAAGGTCGGTCAGCAGGTCATGCGCCAACTGGAAAAGTCAGTCATGCTCAATGTGCTGGACAACCTCTGGCGCGAGCATCTGGCGGCCATGGACTACCTGCGCCAGGGCATCGGTCTGCGTGGCTTTGCCCAGAAAAACCCCAAGCAGGAATACAAGCGTGAAGCCTTCGGCATGTTTGAGGAGCTGCTGGAGCGGCTCAAGCACGATACCGTTACTCTGCTGCAGAAAGTGCAGTTACGGGCCGAGGAGGACGTGCAGGCGATTGAGGAACAGCGTCGCCAGCAGTCGGTGGACATGACTTTCCGCCATGCCGCCAGCCCCTCGGCCGCCGCCACGGCCGGCGCCACGCCGGATACCGGTGCGCCGCCGCCCCCGCAGGGCCGGCAGCGCCAGGCCGGCGAAAAACCGCAGACCTTCGTGCGCCAGGATCGCAAGGTGGGGCGCAATGAGCCCTGTCCGTGCGGCTCCGGCAAGAAGTACAAACACTGCCACGGTCGACTGAATTGATGGCCACGGACCCGGCGAAGCTGCCCGAATTACACCCGGTGGCCGGGGTGCGCCTGGCGTATGCCAGTGCGGGTATACGCAAATCCGGGCGCCGTGATCTGGCCCTGCTGGCAATGGCGGAGGGCAGCAGCGTGGCAGCCGTATTCACCACCAATGCCTTTTGCGCCGCACCGGTCATTGTGGCGCGTGAGCACCTGCAGGCGGGGTCCCCGCGTGCGCTTCTGATCAATACCGGCTCAGCCAATGCCGGCACCGGTCAGGCCGGGATTGCCGCGGCCCAGCGCAGTTGTGCCGCACTGGCCGGTGAACTGGATGTTGCGGCTGAAGCCGTGCTGCCTTTTTCCACCGGGGTGATCGGCGAGGCGCTGGCGGTGGATCGTATTGAGGCGGCCCTGCCGGCCCTGGTGGCGGCACTGAATGAAGATGGCTGGGCCGGTGCCGCCGAAGCCATTCTCACCACCGATACAAGACCCAAGGGCGCCTCTACGCGAGTCGAGGTCAACGGTATTGAGGTGACGGTGACCGGCATCAGCAAGGGCGCCGGTATGATCCGCCCGGATATGGCCACCATGCTGGCCTTTGTGGCTACCGATGCGCCCGTGTCGCAGGCGCATCTGCAGGGTCTGCTGGCCGAGGTGACAAAGCGCTCTTTTAACCGCATCAGCGTGGACGGTGATACCTCGACCAATGACGCCTGCGTGTTGGTGGCCACGGGCGCGGCCGGTGGCGAGCCACTGGTGCCCGACGGTCCGGGCTGGCAGGCTTTCGCCGGGGCAATAGAGGCAGTGTGCGTGGCCCTGGCACAGGCGATTGTGCGTGACGGCGAGGGTGCCACCAAATTCATCACGCTTGATGTGACCGGTGCGGCCAGCGAAGCCGAGGCGCGTCGCGTAGCCGAGGCGGTGGCTCATTCGCCGCTGGTAAAGACGGCTTTTTACGCCGCTGACCCGAACTGGGGCCGTATCCTGGCGGCGGTGGGCCGCGCCGGGATTGCCGATCTGGATATCACCGGGGTGGATATCAGCCTGGGCGAGGTGGCGCTGGTGCGCGGTGGTGAACCTGCGCCCGGCTACACCGAGGCGGCCGGCCAGGCGGCGATGGCTGAAGAAGACATCAGTGTGACTATTCAGCTGGGCCGGGGTGAGGCGGCCACCCAACTCTGGACCTGCGACCTGAGCCATGACTACGTACGTATCAATGCCGAGTACCGCTCCTGAGGCCGGGCCCGGCGTTGCCTTCTGCCCATGACCGGGCCGCTGTTGCACGTGGCGGTAGGGATCCTGCGCGATACATGCGGCCGGGTGCTGGTCGCCCGCCGGCCCGAGGGCCGTCACATGGCCGGCTACATGGAATTCCCCGGCGGTAAGGTGGCGCCGGGCGAGAGCATAACCACCGCGCTGGCGCGCGAGCTTGCTGAAGAGCTTGGCATCCAGGTGCATGGCGCCCTGCGCCCGTTGATCCGTATCCCCTATACCTACCCTGATCGCCGCGTGCTGCTTGATGTGCATGAGGTGGCAGCTTTTGACGGCGAGCCCCGGCCGCTTGAGGGACAGCAACTCCAGTGGCTTGAACCCGGGCAACTGTCAGGGCAGCGCATACTCCCGGCCAACGGGCCCATTGTGAACGCATTGTGCCTGCCGGACTGCCTGCCCATTACCCCGGCGGATCTCACCGGACCGGAAGCTTTCGCCCGCTTGCTGCAGTCGGCAGCCCCGGCGCTGGTGCAGCTGCGCCCGTCGCCGGCGCAATTACGCGACACCGACTGGTTGCGGGCGATGCGTGATGTAGCCCGTGCTGCCGGGGTGCCAGTGGTGCTCAATGGTCCGCCCTCGCTGGCCGCGCGGCTGGGCTTTGACGGGGCGCACCTGAACGTTCGCCGACTGCGGCGCTTGCGGCGGCGACCGGCCGGTCTGCGTGGCTGGCTGGGCGCTTCATGTCACGATGCCGACGAACTCGCCCTGGCCGCCCGCCTGCCGGTGGACTTTGCTGTGCTCTCGCCGGTGCGGGCCACGCCTTCGCATCCGGATCGGGCGCCACTGGGGTGGGATGGCTTCGCCGCGCTGGCTGAAGCCGCACCGTTTCCGGTCTATGCCCTGGGCGGCATGACTCCGGACGATGTTGAAACGGCCCGCGAACATGGCGGGCAGGGCGTGGCGGGGATCAGGGCTTTCACTGGCACCCCTTCGGGGTGAGTTGTAAGCGGGAAAGCGGGAATGTGGGAAGGTATCCCGTGATGTGGTTGGGGCCTGATCGGGATGTGTGTGGGGTGTATTTGGCGTGGGTTGTTTGTCTCGCGCGAAGCCGCGAATCCGCAAAGGAAAAACAGAGAATATTAACCATGAAGTTCATGAAGCGCATGAAGGGTTTTGTCGGAAAACTTCAAACAGAACACTGAAAACTCACCCTGAAAGATGTCATTCCCGCGCAGGAACGTCATCCTCGACTCCGGATCGGGGACGGGAAGCCAGAAAACACGGTAAACCTTGCTTGCGCCTCTTATATTGCCACCAAACACACCGAAAGGATATAAAGATTGTCTCTGTAGCCTTTTTGTCCTCTGTGGTGAATTAATGCCTTGTGCCGAGGCTTCAGACCATAAAGCTAACCACAGAGGACACAGAGGTCACGGAGATAAAGCATTTCAGTGTGTTCGGTGTCTTCGGTGGCTAAAAACCGACTTTCCAGCTTTCCCGCTTTCCCGCTTACAACATTTCACTACACCTTGACCCGAATCGGTGATCTGGTCATACTTTTGGTATGAAAGTAGCCATATCATTGCCGGACGATATTTACGAAGAAGCTGATCGCGTGGCGCATCGTATGCAAACCTCGCGTAGTCAGCTTTATAGTCGTGCGCTCAGGGAATTTCTGCAGCGCCATGATCCCGATCATGTGACCGAGACCATGAACCGGGTCTGCGAAGAAGCCGGCATGGAATATGACGACTTCCACAGGCGGGCTGCGCGCCGGGTGTTTGACAGGGATGAATGGTGATTACACAGGGAGATGTGTGGTGGGCTGATCTGAGTGAGGAGCCCGCCGGATCAGAGCCGGGCTTGAGGCGGCCGGTGCTGGTGGTTCAGGGTAATGCCCTGAATCGAAGCCGGATCGCCACGGTGGTGTGTATTGTTCTGACCAGCAATCTTAAATGGCGTGACGCACCGGGCAATGTGCTGCTGCAAAAAAAGCATACCGGTTTGCCACGTGATTCCGTGGCCAATGTGTCGCAGATCATTACCCTCGACAAGTCAACGCTGACCGGGCATATGGGGCGGCTGCACAAACCCTGGCTCGAAGAGGTCTTCAGCGGCCTTGATCTCATCCTTGAGCGGTAGCACCCCTTCGGGGTGAGTTGTAAGCGGGAAAGCGGGAAGGTATCCCGCTTACAACGGCTTCATGGGTTCAGGCTGGCTCCTGGTGCTGATGGATGGTCAGAAGCTCGTTTTTTTCTTCCAGTTGGGCGCGGTACAAGTCCCAGCGCTGTTGCAGGTTCAGCCAGAAGCCAGCGGAGGTGCCGAAAAAACGCGCCAGGCGCAGCGCAGTGCTCGGTGTGATGCCGCGCTTTTGGTTCACCAGTTCATTGACGCGCTGATAAGGCACGTGGATAGCATCAGCCAACTCGCGCTGGGTGATTCCCATGGGCACCAGGAATTCCTCCAGCAGCATTTCGCCGGGATGCGTGGGGGCGCGTTGTGCGGGAATGCGAACCATAATCAACCTCTAGTGGTAATCCGTAATTTCTAGTGCCTCTGGCCCGGCAGTGGCCCAGCGAAAGCAGAGCCGATACTGCTGATTGATGCGGATGCTGTATTGACCCTTTCGGTCACCGGAAAGTGCCTCAAGCCGGTTTCCCGGAGGCAATTTTAACTCCTCGAGGGTCTCAACCGAATCAAGCAAATCAAGTTTGCGTCTGGCGATGCCCCAAAGCGCTTGTGGACAGGACTTGCGGGCATGCCTTGAAGCCCGGCCGTCAAAGATGTCCTCCGTGCCCTTGTCCCTGAACCCGGTAATCATGGAAACACGGTATCACGGATATCATGCTATCGCCAATAATCACAAACAGCTTTCAGAAGGGGGTGTGGGGGCCTTGTCGGGATATCTATGGGGTGTGTTTAGCGGTAGTTAAAGCGCCACCGAATACACCGAACACACCGAATACACTGAGATGAACTAATGTTTTATCTCCGTGATCTCTGTGTCCTCTGTGGTGGGCTTTATGGCCTGAAACCCCGGCAAGGCCCTGACCACAG
>PWYF01000256.1 GCA_003567955.1 Thiotrichales bacterium | reverse complement strand
TCGCAGGTGATTTTTGATGATTTCGGCGACAACGCGCTGATCTTTGATCTGTATTTCTGGCTGGAGCTCAGCGAGCTCATCAACATGCGTATCATCCGTTCAAATGTCCGCTTTCGTATCGACGAGCTGTTTCGCGAGGCCGGCATTACCATTGCCTTCCCGCAGCGCGACGTTCACCTCGATACCCTTAAGCCGCTTGAAGTAAAAATGCTGGACCCCGGTACGGCCAACGCCTGAATCACGGACCCGGGGCCAGCGGCCCCGGGCGAGCACATGCCGCAAGCAGTCGCATGAAATCCCTCCCCTTGTAGCCAGGCCGCCCCGGCGCGCATGATGGCAGTGACGTTTTTCCTGGAGTACCCCCTGATGCGTGTATTTGCCAATCCGGTCGGTGCCGGCTCGCTGTGGTTCGACAACCTCGCCACCGCCGACGGCACCCCTGTTGCCTATGACCCCCAGGCGCGCGCTTTTGTGCCGATGCCGCCGTTCTGTGCCAACCGCGAGCGAATCGGGTGTAACTGGATTGCGCCCAAAGCGGGTGAGTTTTGCCGATCCTGTGCCCTGACCGCGGTGGCGCCGGATCCCGAGATTCCCAATGCGATCCCCAACTGGGCGCAGACTGAAGCGGCCAAGCGCTGGGTGCTGGATAATCTGGGCCGCTGGCACTGGTTCCGCCCGGAAGACCCGGGCGCGCCGCCGAGCTTTCATCTGCTTGCGGAAGGGCCGACTCCGGTGCCGATGGGGCACGCTGAAGGCGTGGTGACCATCAGTGTGGCGGAGGTGGACCCGGTGCTGGTGACCACCCGCCGCCAGGCGCTGGAGGAGCCCTACCGCACCATGATTGGCCATATGCGCCACGAGATAGCGCATATGCTCTGGTGGCGGCTGAGTCTGCGCGAGGATTTTCTCGATGCCTTCCGCGCCATGTTCGGTGACGAGCGGATTGATTACCCGGGCGCGCTCCAGCATCACTATGAGCACGGCCCGCCGGCGCAGTGGAGACAGTATTACCTGACCAGTTACGCCTCCTCGCATCCTCACGAGGACTGGGCGGAAACCGCGTCGCACCTGCTGCATCTGACCGATATCGCTGACAGCTTCGTGGCCACCGGCCTGTCATCACCGCAGACACCCGGCCCCGGCTGGGATCCTTATTCAGAGCCGGATCCCGAGCGGCTGATTCACATTGCGGCCACGCTCACCGTGGGCATCAATCACGCTAATCGTTCCATGGGTTTATCGGACCTCTACCCCTTCGTGCTGTCAGATCATGCCCGGCACAAGCTGGCATTTGTGCATGACTGGCTGCGTCGGGGCGCCCTGGGGCTTTAAGGAAACGCTGATGAATTCGTCGCGTTTCCTTAAGCCGCGCGGGTGCTAAACTCCCCGGGTCTCACGTACGCTCGTCATGACATCTGAAGCGGGCGGGCGGCCAGGACAAGAAGGAGTCAACCATGGGTAAATGGCGTTATTACTGGCCGCTGGCCGGGTTTGTGATCCCCACCGTCGGCATTGGCTACGGCTGGGTGATCCCGCAAAGCATGATTGCGGGGATCAATGATCTCACTATCGGCTTTGCCGCCAGTATTATCGGTGCGGTGGTGACCTATGTGATCGGCGTGCGTGTGGTGCTGCGTGATGTGGATGGCAAGACCGACAAGACCGGCAAGCCTGACTTGCCGCCGCACAGGTGAATGCCTGAACGTCGGTATTTTGTCGGCCGGGAACAGTCAGTCCCCGCCTGGCGGGCATGCATAAAACAGGTCATCTTCTGATTACTGATAACAGCAAACAGCAAGTGTCGGTTGCCCCCCGGGTACATCGTTATACGGCTGAAGGCAAACGGCCCCGTGCCGCGATGTTGGTGTTGCCGGCGCTGGGGGTGACGGCCAGCTATTATGCGCCGTTGGCTGAAGCGCTTGCGGGGCTGGGTCTGGAAATCGGTGTGCTGGAGTTACGCGGCCAGGGTGACAGCCCGTTGCGGGCCTCCTGGCGGGGGGATTTCGGCTTTCGCGAGTTGCTGGAAGAAGATGTGCCCGCGGCGGTGCGGCAACTGCGCGAAGCCGCGCCGGATGTGCCCTTGCTGTTGCTGGGGCACAGCCTGGGCGGGCACCTGGCAGCGATGACGGCGGGGCGGGAGTCGGCGGGTGAGATCGACGGGGTGATGTTGGTCGCCTGCAGCTCACCGTGGCTGCCGGGCTATGATCGCAGGACCCGACGTCAGTTGCGGTTACTCAGGGCGCTGGTGCATCTCAGTATCTCGACCCTGGGTTACTATCCCGGTCACCGCCTGGGATTTGGGGGCCGTGAGGCGCGAACCCTGATGCGCGACTGGCTGGTGTTGATGCGGAATAATCGCTACCGGGCAACGGGCCTGGCTGAAGACCTGGATGCCGCTGTGGGCCGTTACGCCGGTCCGGTGCTGGCAGTGCGAATGGCGGAGGACAGCTATGCGCCCGAAGCGGCCATGGAAGCCGTACTGGGCAAGTTTCAAAGTGCTTTGCTGACCCGTGAAGTGATTGACAGCGCAACACTGGGCACCCGCGCGGATCATTTTCGCTGGATTCGCCAGCCAGGGGCACTGGTGCAGCGGATTACCCTCTGGCTTGACGAAAGCCGCTTACATCAACATTAGCCAGATCATGCTCAATACCAGCACCACGGCCACCACCTTGCCAAAGCGGAACAGGTTCTCGGTGGTCTGCTGCCGCATTTCCTCAATGTCACGATAGACCTCGGGGTGGTGTTCCACCCAGGTGTCAATGCGGTGTTTGGCTTCGCGGTACGGGATGTTGTGGTGGCTGGCGAGTAGCGAGATGGCCTTGAGGGCGTTGCGCTGCATAACGGCGTTGATGACGTCTGCGGGCAGGTCGGTGACTTCGGTGGCGGTATTCATGATGCCTCCCCCGTGATGGTCTCGATGACCATCATAGCCTTGAATGACTGTCGCGC
>PWYF01000058.1 GCA_003567955.1 Thiotrichales bacterium | reverse complement strand
GGCCATCGCGCACCGGGTCCAGAACAACTGCCACCGAAGCCCCCGAACCTCGACGGCCTGGACCTCCCCCTCGCCGGAACAGCGCAGCGCGGCTAGCACTGCCGCCTTCCTGTCCGGATTGTCCCACAGAAAACGGATGTAGGCGTCCTCGCCCTCCGGATCCGGCTCGCGCTTCAACAGCGCCTGATAGGCGACCGAAACGAAAGCACGCCCGCTGAACCGCACCAACTCTCCGATATGGTACGATTTTTTGCGTACGTCGACGTGCGGCCGCCGAAAGAATTCCGGAAGGCTCCAGCCGTCCGGCCCGGCCCGGTCCGGCCGGCCCCGGCCGGCCGCGCGGCCGACTTTTTCAATGACATCCTCAACGCTCTCGTCCGGCTTGTCCGTCATTGCCGATTCCCGCCGCCTTTCTTTCCAAGCTTCGGCCCGAACCCCAAGGGTTTTTCAGAAAAGGGCCGTTTCAGGCCGTACATTGTATAATCCGCTCCAGCCGCCGTCCCATCCGGGCAGCACCTCGAATACGAGGTAGGACTGGTCGAAGAACAGGGACTGCTCAAAAGCGTCTTTCCCGTATCCCCCGTTGGCCAGGCCGATCATGAGTTCGTAGGTGCCCGGGAAAAGGTCGCACCGGAACGTGAAGTGCGCCGTGATGGTTTCGCCCGCTTTCGTAGGGCGCGAAGGGCATCCCATGGTATAGGTGTTGGACTCGTAAATAACCACCCCCATGCGGTTGCGCAAACCGAGGCCCGCATGGGGGTCGGCGTAGTCCCGGGTCAAGCGGGCCTCGATCCGGACGGTTACCTCGTCGCCGCTTCGAAGCGACGGGCCGGGGTGCAGCAGCTCCACCCTCAGTTGCTCCACGGTGTCCCGGGACAAAACAGTCTTCTCCCTGCGGCCGGGCATACGGGCGGCATCTGCGTCGATGACGCTTCCGGGGTCGTCGGGATCGTTGCGCTCGCATTTTTTAACCGTGGCGGCCCGGTAATAGTCAAGGACGCCGGCCGCGTCCGCGTCCATGACAAGCCGCCCCTGATCCAGCAAAAGCCCCCGGCCGCACAGCATGCGAACCGCCTCCGGAGAGTGGGAGACGAACAGAAGCGTGGTTCCGGCCTCCCGGTAGGCGAGGATGCGCTGCATGCACTTGTGCTGGAAGTAGTTATCCCCCACGGAAAGCGCCTCGTCCACGATGAGGATATCCGGCCGGTCGGCCGTTGCCACGGCAAAAGCCAAACGCATCTGCATCCCGGAGGAATAGGTCCGGACCGACTGGTCGAAATACTCCCCCAACTCGGAAAACTCCCGGATCCCGGGCAGGATCTCCCGGAGCCGCGCCCGGGAATATCCCAGGAGGCCGGCCGCATGAAACGCGTTTTTAGCCCCGGAAAATTCCGGGTTGAATCCCATGCCCAGCTCCAGGATCGCGGAGATCCGACCGCGGGCGCGGACAATCCCGCGCTCGGCCCGCAGGGTACCGGCGATCAGCTTGAGCAGGGTGGATTTGCCCGCCCCGTTTTCGCCAACGATCCCGACGCTTTCGCCGGGCATAAGGGAAAAGCCGACATCCCTCAGGACCCAGTTCTCCTCCGGCGGATGCCGGTTGATTCCCAGCCAGGACAAAAACCGATGGCGCTCCCGGCGGTAGGTGCGAAAACTCTTGGAGAGATCGTCCACCTCGAGCATGAAACCCTGACGGCTCATAACACGTCCACCATCTCCGGGGAAGCCCGGCGGAAAAGAAACAGGGCGAGCCCGAGCAGCGCCCCCGCCAAGGCGGCCACCGCTGCGAGCCCGGCCCACTGCGGCGGGTGGTGAAACACAAGAATATCCTGGTAGCCGCCCACCACCCAATACAGGGGATTGAGGCGCAGCAGACCGCGCAGGGTCTCCGGAAGGATCGCGGGCATGTATACGATCGGGGTGAACCAGAAACCGTATTGGAGCGCGAGGCCCACCAGCTGGCCGACATCGCGCACGAATACGTTGAAAATCCCCAGAACCAGGCCAAGCCCCGTGGCCAGGGCCAGGTTGAGCAGCACGACCAACGGCAGCCAGATCAGCTCCCGGCCCGGGATATGCCCCAAAACAATAAAAACGGCCAGCCCCGCGGCGAAAAGAAACAGGCTATTGACCAAAGCGGAACCGATCACGATCGCCGGCAGGCAAATCCGGGGAAAGACCAGTTTTTTCATCATCTCCGCGTTTTCGACAAACACCCGGGAGCAGCGGTCAACCACCTCGGTGAAAAGCGTCCAGCCGAGGATCCCGGCCAGGAGATAGATGGAGTAGGCGAACCGGCTTTCCTCCATGCCGGGAAGCTTCGCGGACAGAACCGCGGAGAGGATCAACGCGTACATGAGAACCTGGGCCAGCGGGTGTATGATCATCCAGCATCCGCCCAGGCGGGATCGCACGAAGCGAGCGACCAGCTCGGAGCGGACGGAGGATGCAATAAACTGTCGAAAGCGCCATATGTCCCGGATCATGGCCATGGTGGTTTTTTTCTCAACCTAAAGGGGTTCACAGGCCGGCCGCCGGTTACCGGCGGCTTCCCCCCGGCCTGCCGTTCCGGCCGGGCGTGCAGAAATACCTATACTACCCGGCCCCCAAAAATCAAGGAAAATTCCGGTGAAACGGCGGTCGATGGGAAAAAGGCGTCCGCAGCGGCTACCCGGATACCCGGTAGTATACGCCGATGGTTTTCTCCGCGCATGCACGCCAGGAAAACCCCGCCGCCCGGGCTGGACCTGCCTGTGCCGCGCGGGCCCGGAAACGGTCGTCGGTGAGCAGGCGCTCCAGGTTCCGGCGGATATCGGCCGTATCCAGTGGATCGGCCAGCAGCGCCGCGGAGCCCGCCACCTCGGGCATGGAAGCGGCGTTGGAAACGAGGGCCGGGACACCGCAAGCCATGGCCTCCAGGGGCGGCAGGCCAAAGCCCTCGTAAAGGGACGGAAACACGAATCCACCG
>PWYF01000178.1:2500-13094 GCA_003567955.1 Thiotrichales bacterium | reverse complement strand
GCTTGACCGCATGGTGATCACGGGGACAGCGGAAGATACGTTCGATCTGCCGGGGGCGGCGCAGGTGCTGGATCAGAGTGATCTGGATCGCTTCAGCCACGGCGATGCCCACCGGATATTGCGTGAAATCCCGGGGGTGAATGTGCACGAGGAAGAAGGCTTCGGGTTGTTCCCGCATATCGGCCTGCGTGGCACGCGCCTGGAGCGCAGCAGCAGCATCACCTTGATGGAGGACGGGGTGCTGATTGCCCCCGCCCCCTACGCTGCCCCGGCGGCCTATTATTTCCCGCAAATCGTGCGCATGCACGAGGTCGAGGTGCGCAAGGGCTCATCGGCTATTCGCAGCGGTCCCTATACCACCGGCGGCGCCGTCAATATGCGCTCCACCCCGATCCCGCAGGACGCGGCCGGGGGGTATGCCAGCCTGCTTTTTGGTAATAATAACGGCCGGCGCCATCATGCCCGGGTGGGTGGCAACAGCGGCCAGTGGGGCTGGTTGCTGGAAGGTGTGGACCGGGGCAGCAGCGGGTTCAAGCGGCTGGATCGTATCACCGATGATGGCCAGTCACGGCCTAACGCACCGGTGCCGAATACCGGCTTTGATGCCAGCAACTTTGTAGGCAAGCTGCGCTGGATGCCGGAAGGCGGGCAGGTGTATCAGCATGTCGAACTCAAACTGGGCGTTGATGAGCGCACCGCCAACGAGACCTATCTGGGGCTGACGCAGGCGGATTTTGATGCCGACCCGTTTCGGCGTTACCTGGGGTCGCAGCTGGACCAGATCAATACCGACCACGAACAGTACCAGCTCACCCACTATATTGAGCCCACGGCAAACCTGGATCTGACCACCGTGGTGTACCGCAACAACTTCGCGCGCAACTGGTACAAGCTGCACGGGGTGCAGGATACGCCCGGTGGCAGTTTTATCGGTATCAGCACAATTTTGGAGGATCCGGCGAGCAACCCCAATGCCATGGACTGGATTCTCGGCGAAGGCGGTAATGACGTGCTGGGCAAGGTGCGCGCCAATAACCGGGAATACTACTCGGAGGGGGTGCAGAGCACCCTGGGCTATGTTTTCAATACCGCACGGGTCGCGCATGAGCTGGAAGTGGGGGTGCGTTACCACAAGGACGAGGAAGACCGCTGGCAGTGGGAAGACAGTTTCCGCATGGACAACGGATCCATGGTGCTGGTGCGCCCGGGGGATGAAGAGGGGGCTGAAGGCAATGCCACCCTGGGTATCCCCGGCAGCACCACCAATCGGGTCACCCATGCCCGGGCCACAGCCGTGCATATGCAAAACACTATGCGCATGGGCGAGTGGATTCTGACGCCCGGGTTGCGCTTCGAGGACATCACCATCACCCGCCGCGATTATCAGGCGGGCGCCAATCCGGATCGCAGTGTCGTCACCGGCAGCCGCTCCGCCGATTACCAGGTGTGGTTGCCGGGGCTGGGCGCCAGCTACCGCCTGCGGCCGAATCTGGTGTTGCTGGGCGGGGTGCACCGCGGTTTCGCCCCCGCCGGGGCGGATCCGGACGTGGACGAGGAAGAGAGCTGGAATTACGAACTGGGAATGCGTTATCGCAACAATGGACTGCGTTCCGAGCTGATCGGTTTTTATAACCACTACGACAATCTGGTGGGTGAATGTACCGCGTCCACCGGCGGAGGTTGTGTGGTCGGCGATCAGTTTAACGGTGGCCGGGTTGATGTGCGGGGACTGGAAGCCAGCTTGGGCTATGACCTGGCGCGTTTGTGGGGGCTGGGCTACAGCGTGCCTGTGCAGGCTGCCTGGACCTGGACCGAGAGCGAATTTCGCACGGCCTTTGACAGTGATTTTGATGAATGGGGTGAGGTCGAGCGCGGAGATGAATTGCCGCAGATTCCCGAACATCAGCTCAATCTGGGGCTGGGTGTGGCGCACAATGTCTGGGCCGTGAATCTGAACGCCAATTACGTGGCGGAATCACGTGCCGTGGCCGGCAGTGGGTCTATCCCCGATGACCAGAGTATAGATAGTCGCTGGTTGCTGGATATGTCCGGCGAATACCGGGTCCATGACAATGCCCGCCTGTTTGCCAGTGTGGAAAATCTTATGGATGAAACTTACGTGGCCGCCCGGCGTCCGGCCGGTGCCCGGCCCGGTGCACCCCGCACCGGCTGGGTGGGTCTGAAACTCGATTTCTGATGATGCAGGGGCGACGGACAGGGTGATTTCCCTGTCCGCCGCCCCTGCTACCGGGAACATGGGTGGCTCGAAATGGTCCCAGAGAACAGAAGCGGTTTTGAACGCCATTGACAATCATTCTCATTTGGCGTGAGAATCAATGCTGGCCAGATGGTTGGCGGAGTACGAAATGTACGTATGCATTTGCCAGGCAGTGACTGAAAAACAGGTCCGGCGCGCGGTGGAACGCGGCGTGCGGGATTATGCCGGCCTGCAAAACACACTGGGTGTGGGCAGTGTCTGCGGTCGTTGCAGGGAATGCGCCTGTCAGGCTCTGGATGAAGCCGTTGAATCCCGCGATGCCGGGGATGACGCCTGCGCTGCCGGCAGCCTGCCGGCGTCCGCGCTGACCTGACTGTTTCTGAACTCGCCGATGAATGTCTGTTGCTACTGGCAGCGGATGAGCGGCGCGCGTTATGCTCTGTCCGTGAAGAATGTTTCAAGGAGCGGATAAATGAAGGGTGACAAGAAGATTATCGAGTATTTGAACAAGGCGATTGCTGCGGAACTGACAGCGATCAACCAGTATGTGTTGCACTCGCGCATGCTCAAGGACTGGGGCGTGAACAAATTGGGCGACAAGGAATTCGAGGAATCCATCGACGAAATGAAGCACGCCGACAAGTTCATTGAGCGCGTGTTGTTTCTGGGCGGCTTGCCCAATCTGCAGGATCTCAACAAGCTCAAGATTGGCGAAGATGTGGCCGAGATTCTGCAGTGTGATCTGGCCCTTGAGCACGAGGGGCGCGATCTGTACCGGGAAGCGGCCGGCCAAGCCGAGAAAGTCGGTGATTACGTCTCGCGCGATCTGTTCATCACTGTGTTGGCGGACGAGGAAGAGCATATCGACTTCCTTGAAACGCAGCTGGAGCTGATCGAGCGGATCGGACTGCAGAACTATATCCAGACCATGGCGTGAAGCGTTCGGGAATTGCGCGCGTGAAGGGTTTTTCAGATACCGTCGCGCGCTTGCTGATCATGCTGGCGCCAGCCCTGCTGGTATTTGGCTGCGCCAGTACGCCGCCGCCGGTCAGCGCCGATCAGACCGGGGTGCGCATTGCCCTGGTCGGCGACATCATGCTCGGCGGTACCGCGACCGAGTTTGTCGAGCGCCACGGCTACGACTACCCCTTTGAGCATGTGCGCGCGGAACTGGCGCGAGCCGATGTGGTTTTCGGCAATCTTGAAGGGCCGTTGACGGATCGCGGTGAGCCCCTGGACAAGCGCTTTGTGTTCCGCACCCCACCGGACAAGGTGGCTCCGGCGCTGGCCCGCGCCGGCTTTGATGTGGTCGCGCTGGCCAATAACCACACCCTGGACTATGGCCCCGAGGGCCTGTTCGATACCCTGGCGGCCTTGTCCGGGGCCGGGATCAGCGGCGTTGGCGCCGGTGTTGACAGTGACGCCGCCCGGGCCCCGGTGGTGGTCGAATCCGGCGGTCTCAGCATAGGCTTTCTGGCCTATTCCAATACCTTTCCCGAGGCTTTCTGGGCCACCGCCGAACGTCCGGGGACGGCCTTCGGCCATGAGCATCATGTGCGGGCGGATGTCTCGCGCTTGCGCGAACAGGTGGATGTGGTGGTGGTTTCATTCCACTGGGGCCAGGAGCTCGCGACCGAACTGCGTGACTATCAGCCGCGCCTGGGCCGGGCGGCCATTGAGGCCGGCGCGGATATTGTCGCCGGACACCATCCCCATATTCTGCAGGGGGTGGAGGTTTATGGCGGTGGCGTGATTTTCTACAGCCTGGGTAACTTCACCTTCGGCTCCTACAGCGAAAATGCACGTACCAGTGCGATTGCCCGGGTGCGTGTCGGGCCTGATGGCTTGCAAGCGGTCGAGTTGACACCCATCAATGTGTATAACCCGGAAGTGCTGTTCCGGCCGCAGGTGCTCGATGGTGCTCCGGCGCAAGCCGTGATCGACGAGTTGCAGCGCCTGTCAGCGCCCCTGCAGACCGTTATCCGGGCAGAGGATGGCCGGGCCCGGGTGGTCTTGCCCGCGCCCCGGGATTCAGAAAGGTTTGACGATGGCCAGGATCACAATCGCCAGTAAAAACAGGGCGGGGATTTCATTAACCAGGCGGAAATAGCGCGCGCTGTGCTGATTGTGATCGCCGGCAAATGCGCGCAGCCAGCCCCAGCAGGCCAGGTGGAATCCAAGCAGGCCGGCAACCAGTATCAGTTTGAGACCGAGCCAGTGGCTGCCTTCCGGCAAGGGCCACCACCAGCCGAGCAACAGCCAGAGACCGGTCACCACGGCGCCAATGCCGCCGATGCTCATGATGGCAAACAGGCGTTTCTCCATGGTGCGGAAGCGCTGCCGACCGGCGTTGTCGATGGTATCGGTGTGATAGACAAACAGTCGCGGAAGATACAGCAGGCCGGCAAACCAGCTGACGATGAAAAAGATATGAAAAGCCTTGATCCAGAGCATGCCGGACTTCCATGGTTGGCGCATTATAATGGGCCGATTATGCCAGATTCGCCCGGTCGTGTTCGGTTGCCGGCAGTGTTACATTGGGGGGTCACCCCGGGTGGTTCAAGCGAGGGTATGGATTCATGATCAGGGCCGGAATTGTCGGTGGTACCGGGTACACCGGGGCAGAGTTGCTGCGGTTGTTGATGGCGCATCCCGAGGTGGAGGTGGTGGCGGTGACCTCGCGTCAGGAAGCCGGCCGCCCGGTGAGCGAACTGCACCCCGGTCTGCGGGGTTATCTGGAGCTTGAGTACCGCGAGCCCGCTGATGCCGGGCTGGAACAGTGTGATGTGGTGTTTTTCGCCACCCCCCACGCGGCGGCCATGCATGCGGTGCCGGCGCTGCTTGATGCCAGGGTTCGGGTGGTTGATCTGTCGGCGGACTTCCGTCTGCGGGATGCTGAACTGTGGGCGCGCTGGTATGGCGAGGCGCATGCCTGCCCCGAGCTGCTTGAAGAGGCGGTTTATGGCCTGCCCGAGCTCAATCGCGAGGCGCTGCATGATGCGCAACTGGTGGCCTGTCCGGGCTGCTATCCCACCGCGATTGTGCTGGGCTTCCTGCCGCTGGTTGAGGCTGGCCTGGTAGACCCCGCCACGCTGGTGGCTGATGCCGTGACCGGGGTCAGTGGCGCCGGGCGCAAGGCCAGCGTGGCCATGCTCCATGGCGAAGTGTCTGAGTCGTTCAGGGCTTACGGGGTCGCCGGGCATCGCCATCTGCCCGAGATCAGCGCCGTACTTCAGGGCGTCAGCGCCGCGGAGGTGGGCCTGGTCTTTGTGCCGCATTTGGTGCCGATGAACCGGGGTATTCACGCTACCTTGCATGCGCGTCTGGATGGCAGCCTTGACCTGGCTGACTTGCAGGCTGCCTTTGAGCGCCGTTACCAGGGCGAGCCCTGCGTGGATGTGATGCCGCCCGGCAGTCTGCCGGAAACCCGCAGTGTGAGAGGGTCCAATATGTGCCGGGTGGCGGTGCACCAGCCGCCGGGACAGCCGCAGCAGGTTGTGGTGCTCTCGGTGATTGATAACCTGGTCAAGGGCGCATCCGGTCAGGCGGTGCAGAATATGAATCTGATGTTCGGCCTGGATGAGACGCTGGGGCTGGTTTCGCCGGGGATGCTGCCCTGATGCGGCGCGCGGTGATGGCTGATAACCGGCGGCAGGAGGCGTGCGAGTGAGCCTCAGGTCAACCCTGGTTGTGCGCCCCTATGACCCGCGTCGCAGGCTGGTGGTTCTGGCCGTGGTGCTGGTTCTCGCCGCGGTGGGTGGATGGCAGCTGGTGGAATATGGCGAGCGCCGCTCGGGGCTGGATTTCGTCGACTTGCGGGAACAGAATCGCGAACTGGTGGGTCGTGTGCGTGCGCTGGAAGAGGAAAACAGGGAGCTGCGCCATCAGGTGGCCTATATGTCACGCTCCGAACAGATTCATCAACAGGCCGAGCAGGAACTTCGCCGGCAAATGGGACGTCTGCAGGACGAAATCCACGAACTGCGTTCAGAAGTCGGGTTTTATCGCGGGATTGTCTCGCCGGGGGATGCCAGCTCCGGTTTGCAGGTGCGGGAGCTGGAGCTGCGCCGCGCCGGTGCGGCCAACAGTTATTACTACCGACTGGTACTGATCCAGGCCCTGCGTCACGAACAGACCGTATCGGGTTCGGTCACGTTGCTCGCCCATGGCGAGCGCGGAGGTGAGCCTGTCACGCTGGCATTATCGGATCTCTCGCATGAGCAGCGAAGCGGGCATGAGTTCTCGTTCAGGTATTTTCAGGATTTTGATGGCATGATTGTGTTTCCTGAAGGGTTTGTTCCGGACCGGCTGGAGGTCAGCGTAAATCCGCGCGGCAGGCAGTCCGGAATCAGTCGTGATTTTCGCTGGTCAGCGTTGACCAGCTGAGCTGGGGGTCATATGTTCGAAAAGGTACGTAACAGAAGGTCATCAAATATTGACACACTGGTCGGGCGCAATACCCGTGTGGAAGGTGATTTCAGTTTTACCGGCGGGTTGCATGTGGATGGTGACATCCGGGGCAATCTTGTCGCCGATGGCGACCCGGAAGCCGTGCTAAGTATTAGCGAGTTTGGCAAGGTGGAAGGTGAGGTGCGCGTTCCCAATGTGGTGCTTAATGGCACTGTGGTGGGCGATGTGCACGCCAGCGAACGTATTGAGCTGGCCACGGCCGCCAAGGTCACCGGTGACGTCTATTACAATCTTATCGAGATGGCCAGCGGCGCTGCCGTCAATGGTAAACTGGTCCATCAACCGAAGCAGGATCAGGTGCTGGCGCTGGAGCACGGCAACAAGGCGCGCGACAATCAGGGTGAACAGGCTACTGCGGCGGGGGATGACAAGACGCCCGCGCAGGCTGCGGCAAAATCCGTCGAGGGTAAATCCTCTGCGCAGGAGAGCGAGTCACCGGAAGCCGCTGCTGCGAGCAAGACAGCGGCCGGCAAGCGGAACCCGTCTTGAGTACAATGGTCTGAGTACAGCAGGCCTGGTTGAATAATCAAAAGGCCTGAAGACTGACAGGGTGATGATATGAGTACGGCTGAACAAAGTGTTGAAACTGAAGCCCCGCTGGTTTTCACGGATGCGGCTGCCGGCAAGGTTCGCGAGTTGCTGGCCGAGGAGCCCAACCCGAACATGAACCTGCGGGTGTTCGTGGCCGGGGGTGGCTGTTCCGGTTTCCAGTACGGGTTTACCTTTGACGAAAACACCGAGGAAGGTGACGAGCGCATCGAGAACGGGGGTGTCACCCTGGTGGTGGATCCCATGAGTGTGCAGTACCTGATGGGTGCGGAGATCGACTACACCGAAGGTCTGGAAGGCGCCCAGTTCGTCATCCGTAACCCCAATGCCACCACCACCTGCGGCTGCGGTTCGTCATTCGGCGTTTAAAAAACGTGATTAGGTGATTAGGTGGTTAAGTGATTACGTGACGGCGTGTGACTGCGTCACACAGATCCAATTTAGAAAGCGCGGCTGCGCCGCGCAAATCAACCAAAAAGGCCCCAGCAGGGGCCTTTTTGGTTTGTACGGCGGGTCGGCGCGTGTCGCAGCGCTTCGGTCCGGCAGCGATGTGTCCCGCGACGTAACCACGTAACCACGTAACCACGTAATCACGTAATCACGTAATCACGGGGCGCAGCCCATAGTCCGCCCAGGATGACGGCTTTTGAGGCGCCGGTAACCGACGGCAGGTTGCCTGGCTGGCCGAGGATGCGCTGGCGAGCGAGCCAGGCGAAGGCCATGGCTTCCATGAAGTCCGGATCAATGTTGGCGCTGGCGGTGCTGGCAAGGATTGTTTCCGGTACCCGGGCCTGCAGCCGGCGCATTAATTCGCGATTATGTGCCCCCCCGCCACAGACCAGAATCTCCCGGGTATCTGGCGCCTGTGCCTGAATGGCCTCGGCAATGCTGCGGGCGGTGAATTCGCACAAGGTCGCCTGTATATCATGGTCAGCCGGGCGTGGATCAAGGGTTTGCAGTTGCCGGGCCAGCCAGGTGGAAGTGAATTCATCGCGGCCGGTGCTTTTGGGGGGCGGGGCCTGGATGAAAGCGTTGGCCATCAGCTTTGCGAGCAAGGCCTCATTGACCTGGCCGGTGGCGGCCCAGGCACCATCGCGATCAAAGGGTTCGCCACGGCATTGCCGGTGCCAGTTGTCCATCAAGCCGTTGCCCGGGCCGGTATCAAAGCCGCGTACCCCGGCGCTGTCATCGGCAAGAATGGTGAGATTGGCGATGCCGCCGATGTTCACCACCACGCGGCCGCTCACCCCGCCCAGCAGGGCCTGATGAAATGCCGGCGCCAGCGGTGCGCCCTGGCCACCTGCAGCCAGATCGGCGCGACGGAAGTCGGCGACCGTATCAATGCCGGTGCGGGCGGCGAGCAGGCTGGCGTCGCCCAGCTGCAGACTGAGGGGAGGCTGGTGGCGCACGGTCTGGCCGTGACAACCGATGGCCGTGACCGCAGCCGGTTTCGTGTTGGCTTGTTTGAGCAGACCCAGGGCAGCGTCGGCGTACAGCAGTGCCAGCTCATGTTCGATGCGGGCCAGGGTTTGCAGTGGCTGGCTGGCGCGATCTTCCACCAGCAGGGTGAGCGTGTCGCGGAGGGCCTCCGGCATGGAGGTGAGGCTGGTGGCGAGCAACTCGGGGCGATCATTCTGAAAGCTGACCAGAGCGGCATCCACCCCGTCCAGGCTGGTGCCGGACATCAGGCCGATATACAGCGCTGCCCCGCGAGCGTTGCTCATGGGGGTCAGGGAGTTTGCTGGCTGGCGACCCGGGTACGCTGGACCACATCAAGCTGGGCCAGCAGGGGCTCCGCGGTGAGGCGGAACTCATTGCGGTAGCGGGCCTGTATGGGTTCGGCGCTGGGCAGGTCGACTTTCAGCGGATCCTTGTGCACGCCGTCAACCCGAAATTCATAATGCAGGTGCGGGCCGGTGGCCAGTCCGCTGTCACCAACGTAGCCGATGGTCTGGCCCTGGCGCACGCGGCTGCCCTGGTGGATGCCGCGGGCGTAGCCATTCATGTGGGCGTAGAGCGTGGTGTAGCGCCCAGCGTGCTCAATGATGATGGTGTGCCCGTATCCTCCACGGGGTCCGCGGTGAACCACGCGGCCATCGCCGGCGGCCTTGATCGGAGTGCCGCGGGGTGCGGCGTAGTCGACGCCACGATGGGCGCGGATCTGGTTAAGCACAGGGTGGCGCCGGTTGGGGTTGAAGCGCGAGCTGATGCGGGTGAAGTCCACCGGCGTGCGCAAAAATGCCCGGCGCACGCTATTGCCCTCCGGCGTGTAGTAATCAATGTTGCCGTCGCTGTCGACAAAGCGCACGGCCCGCAAGTGTCGGCCCCGGTTGTTGAACTCGGCTGCCAGTACATTACCGGTGCGTACGCGTTCGCCATCACGGTAGAACGCCTCATAGATCATGGTAAACGTGTCGCCCTTGCGAATGTCCATGGCGAAGTCCACGTCCCAGGCAAAAATCTTGGCCAGTTCCATGGTCATGGCGTCGCTGAGACCGGCATCGCGGCCGGCATGGAATAGTGAGGATCGGATTTCGCCAGTGGCGTGATAGGTGCGCCGCTCCAGCTCGTAGGTCACCAGCTCGGCTTCAAGCCCGCTTTCGGTGCGCTCGACCTTCAGGCTGTTTTGTTCGTTGATAGGACGGTACAGGGCCTGCAGGTGACCGTTGTCATCCTGGGCAATGCGCAGGGTATCGCCGGGATGCAGGCGATTGAACTGGCGGCCATGGCGAGGTAGCTCGGAGAGTGCCAGCCAGTCGCGCGAGGGCACGCCATGGCGCTGCATCAGGGTGGCCAGTGAATCCCCGCGGTGGACCTCGATGTGGGTCCAGTCATAAGCCGGCTCGTCGGCTTGTGTTGCCGTTGTCTCCAGGGCGCCATTTTCCGGCGCCGGCAGGGGCAGTCGCAACTGTACCCGCGGGCTGTCCAGGGATATCGGGCCGGCTACAGCCATTTCCACAACCGGCACCGGATGACGCTCGGCATGACTGGACAGGGTGAAGCTGACCGCGACCAGGGGCACCACCAGTCCCAGACCAAACCAGGGCCAGCGTATACGCGGCAGGGACACCCGGCGTCCATGACGCGGAGTGAGCAGTATCTTGTAGTCCGGCCGTAAACGGGTCCGGACGGGCTGTTTTCTGCGCACGGCGGATAATCCTGGTGAGTGGTTATTGCGGTTGTTGTGGTACAACATAGCGGCATCAGCGCGGCTGGTCAATGGTTATATGGGCCGATTAGTTCCCGTTAAACCGTGGCTTAGCTGCTGTTTTTGAACATAATTATCAGCTGTAACGGCTGTGCAGGGGGCGCAGGTCAGATGAGCGTAAAGGATGTACTGGCTGAAATCCGGCGCGG
>PWYF01000066.1 GCA_003567955.1 Thiotrichales bacterium | reverse complement strand
TGTGCTGAATTTCTCTTACTTCATTGCTTGCTTTCAAAAGATATTGCCCTTCAGCCGGTTTTAATTCCCGAAGCGGCAAATAATCATGGCGCTCAAGACCCGGCTGGGTAGCTCCGCTGAAAATCTCGCCGGAGAAAGCATAACCTTCACCGTCAAATGTATATATGAAAGGACAGGAACTTTTAGTGAGCGCAATAATTAATACAAGTAACCCTAAAGCACCCCCAATAACGCCCAGAGGGGTAAATACCCAGGAGGCTATGGTAGCGCCATGTGCAGGATCGTAAACCTCGATTTTCTGAATGGATTTTAGTGGTATTGTTATCTGGGCGTCTTCTCCTTCAGTGTATTCCAATGTATGAATATGTACCTGCTGTAATACATCTTTTTCACTTAACCGGTATCGATTTAACCGGTCAGTATCGGTAAAAAAGTATTTCATCCGTTCATGAAAAGGTAATTCAGCAATAATGCCGTGCAACTCCGTTCTCTCTTCATTAATCATTATGTTCCTTAACCACCATGCATTTACTCCCATATGAAGGACAAAAACCTTCTGCTGTGTTTTTAAATCATCTATCCTGGGTCCAAACTGGTTTTGGGGTTGCTGATAGGCATTGACCTTATAATAACTGCATCCTATTGCCAGGTTCAGAAAGGCTGCCAGAACAAACATTGAAATGCCGGGCAGGCAGTGCCTGATTGTAAAATATTTCGAGGCTCTGCAATGTTTGAAAAAAAAGATCATCTTCTTTTGCATTTTTTTGTGTATTAAAATTTATAGCAGATATTTATTTCTACCGGAATTCGTAATTTTCGAGTATCTATATACGGGTTTTCATGTGGTGGCGTATATCCCCGGCCGATGCCATCCTGGCCCGAAACTTTGATGTTGTCTGAAAGAGGAATGAAAACCCCATTGTTTAAAGTATATCCGGTAAATGAGTCCACTTTTTTTCCATACCCAAGTTTATACTGATGGTAATACTCATTGAATATGTGCCAGCCGTATAAAAAGGATAATCCAATATAATATGTGATTCTTTCCTGTCCGAAGAGATAATAGTTTAATGAGAGGCCTGTACTAAACAATTTGACTCCATCATAAAAGTTATCGTTTAAAATATGGACCAGGCCACTATAACTTGATTCCTGCTTTAAAAAACTTCTCGAAAATGGAACCTTGAATCCCCATTTCCCTGACTTTGTCAGATGTTCATAACTTACAGTAAACTCACTACATAGAATATCAAACACATAAAATGACAGTATGTTTCTGTTAAATGGATCCATAGAGAGAATAACCGCGGGAGTGTCACCGGGTTCTCTTATTGCCTGGAAAGAATCAACCGTGCCGTTTTCATAAATGATTCTGGCAACGGCCTGTTTGCTGAGCAAATAGATGGGGCCGTCAGGATCGCTGAAGGGAACGTATCTTACCTGTGCAGGATTTACTTCGATAATTCTTACGATCTGCCTGGTTCCGTTTACCCGGTAGAGAGTATCCTGTGCCTGAAGCAATCCGGCAAACAGGCATGCTATTGCAAGAAGAAGGTTTTTTTTCATCTGTTTAGATTTTATTTACTTCTTCATTAAACACCCATATAACTTCAGCGGACAAATGAGAATAAAAAAATCATCTTTCAGATCAAGATAAAGAGCTATGCATAGCATGTGAGAACTGCCTGAGGTCAAAGTTCTTCAACTAAAGGTTTATAATGCTTTGGTGATCCACAAGTCTGTAATAAGATATTTATAAGTAATACTTAATTACAACACTGATTATGAGAGTGATTAATCTGAAATATTCTTGTGAAACCCCCATCAGCCTTCGGCAGACAAAATAACATGAACAATCCATGGGGGTTCCATGTGAGTGAAATACTGAATACGAATTACCTGCTAAACATAATTAACTGATTATTAACTTGATTAACCTGATTTGTACGAATGAATGGATATGAAGATCATTCTTCTTTTCATGATTTCCGGATTTTTGGGAGAGTTTTGTAACGTACTACTTTAAAATACATGTATAGCACTGTAATCCAGAATGCTAAGTAAATGTACGGAATTAGTGTATAGTATGCAAATTTCCAGTGATTATTTCATCCGGATCTGCCCTCGATCAAGCGGACAAGCCCGCACTACTCCCACCGCTGATCCGCAGCTACGTTCAAGCCGCAGCCCATTATAAGGCTGGAAGCTATACGTAGCATAATGCTCACCTCTAAGGGTAAAGTAAAAATTGTGTATATAATTGATTTATAGCACTTAGAAAAATTATCTTTGAATTCTTTGGTTAAATGTTCGGGTAACTGGCAAGGAAATGAAATCAACTATGAACTCTCCTTTTACAGGGATGTTCCTTTCTCTGTCAGAAACTATGAAGAAGATACTGAGGAGCAATGAATTTTGATGAGCTGGCACGGTTTTCAGGTTGGAGCTTTCGATCGAATCTTAATCGAGGCTGCTGGTGAGTGGAGGATTGGCAAACATAAGCGAGAAGCATTTGCCCAGGCTGTAGAGATTGCATTAGTCAGTAGGTCATTAAGGCATCCGTTGTCTTCCCCGAAAGGGGGAGGTTTAATAAAATTGATACTTGCGGATAAATTATCTGTTACCTTTTCCTCAGGATGTCGAGTGCTGTCATATACCCGCTGTAGATGGAGCCTGAAAAGCCTCCGCCGAATTTTCCCCATGCTGAGGCAATATGGAGGTTGTCGGGCAGCGCGGACAGGTATGCTGTTGGTTTTCCGGGGTTCTGTGCGAAGCCGTAAACGGCACCGGCCGGATTCATGGTGTATCGCTGCACCGTTAAGGGTGTTGCCACTTCAACATACTCAAGTGCATTTCTGAATCCGGGGATGAGGTTTTCGCATCTGTCAATGAATATATCGGCTACAGCAGTCTTTCTCTTCAGATAGGAGTTCCGTTCCATCCCTTCCCAATCGCGGATATAGTCAATACAACATACTGCACCGACTCCTTTTCCGTCGGGGGCAAGGGCGGAGTCGACCTGGCT
>PWYF01000145.1 GCA_003567955.1 Thiotrichales bacterium | reverse complement strand
GATCGCGGCGAGAGCCTGGAGGGCAACACCTGCCTGGTCTCCGGGGCGGGTAACGTGGCCATTCATACCATCGAGAAGCTGTTGCAAATCGGCGCCTTCCCGGTCACCTGCTCGGACTCCACCGGCACCCTGTATCATGCCAGCGGCATCCACCTGCCCACGCTGCGCCAGGTCAAGGAAAAGCAGCGCAAATCACTGGCTGCTTATCTGGAACATCACAGCGATGCCGAATTCATCCCCGTGGGAGACTATCCCCCCGATCAGCACCCGGTCTGGCACTATCCCGCGCGGGCGGCCTTCCCCTGCGCCACTCAGAATGAACTGGGCAAGGCCGATGCCGAGGCCCTGGTGGCCAACGGCGTCATCTGTGTCAGCGAGGGAGCCAATATGCCCGGCACCGCCGAAGCCGTGGACACTTTCCTGGACGCCGGTATCGCCTATGGCCCCGGCAAGGCCGCCAACGCCGGCGGTGTCGCCACCAGTCAGCTGGAAATGCAGCAAAACGCCACCATGACCCAGTGGCCACTGGACAAGGTGGACAGCCGGCTGAATGAAATCATGCTGGATATTTACAAGCGAGCCCGGGATACCGCCGCGGAATTCGGCGAACCGGGCAACCTGGTGCTGGGTGCAAATATCGCCGGTTTCCGGCGGGTGGCCAATGCCATGATCGACCAGGGCGTGATCTGAACAGGCGGGCGCCGTGCTCAGGCCGCGTTAAAGCGATAGCCGCGTGTCAGGCAGTATTCCAGCCACTTGTTCAGCAGCAGGTTGAGCTGCCAGCGGCGGCGGATCTCCGAGCCGGCGTCCACCTGGTAAGGGCGCAGCAGGTGCCAGTGGCGATTACGCCCGCAATGGATGGTTTCAGCCACCCGGGCATCGTGGTAGACCCGTACGTGCAGATCCGGATCAGGTACGGCCACGCCATCTTCATCAAACCACCAGGTCAGGTGAAAGGTGGTGGTATAGCGCGCACGTTCCAGCACCTCCAGCGTGAGCGGAGGTTCATCCGCAACACATGAACGCGCCAGCGACGGGATGGCAAGCGTTCCCCCCAACAGCCGGTACATGCGCGCATGGTTGCTCTCGTAGAGCCCCATCAGCCCGCTCAGGGTACGACTGCCGAAGTTGTCGGTATCGGCTCTGACACTGGTGATTTGCATACACTGGACTATATCATACGGGCCGCGGCGCACGTGGCGGCGACAGCAGGCAAACCCATGTTCAATATTCACACCTACGCCTCTCCGGCCTACCCTGACCAGCGCCCCGGTACCTCCGGATTGCGCAAGCGCGTGGAGGTCTTCCGTCAGCCCGGATATCTGCAGAATTTCATCCAGGCCATTTTGCTGACGCTGGATGAAACGCCCGGCCGTGGCTGGCGCAACCAGACGATCGTGCTCGGCGGTGACGGCCGTCATTTCAACGACGAGGCCATTGCCCAGATTCTGGCCATGTGTGCCGCCCACGGCGTGGGCCGGGTGCTGGTCGGGCGCGACGGCATCCTCAGCACCCCGGCCGCCTCCCATCTGGTGCGCCTGCATGAAGCCCGGGGCGCACTGATCCTCAGCGCCAGCCACAACCCCGGCGGCCCGCAAGGCGACTTCGGCATCAAGCTCAACCTGGCCGGCGGCGCGCCGGCGCCGGAGTCCATCACCGAGGCCATCCACGCCCGCAGCTGCCAACTGGAGGAATACGCCATCGCCGAGGCGCCGCCGGTGTCGCTGTCCCGCCCCGGCAAACAACGCCTGGGCAATATGCTGGTGGAAGTGATTGACCCGGTGGAAGACTACGCCCGCCTGATGGCGTCGCTGTTTGACTTCGACGCCATTGCCGCATTGCTGGGCAGTGGTCGTTTCCGCCTGCTCTACGACGCCATGCATGCCGTCACCGGCCCCTATGCCAGCGCCATCCTTGGCGAGCGCCTGGGCCTGGACAGCGACAGCCTGATCCGCACCCGCATGCTGCCGGATTTCGGCGGCGAGGCGCCGGACCCCTGCCTGCAACACGCCCATGAACTGGTGTTGGCCCTGTTCAGCGACGAGCCGCCCGACATGGGCGCGGCCTCGGACGGCGACGGCGATCGCAACCTGATCCTGGCGCCGGGGCTGATGGTGCCCCCCGGCGACAGTCTCGCCGTGCTGGCTGCCAATGCCAGTCTCGCGCCCGGCTACGCCGGCGGCATTCGCGGCATTGCCCGTTCCATGCCCACCAGCCGCGCCGCCGACCGGGTCGCGGCGGCGCTCGACATCCCGCTTTACGAGACCCCCACCGGCTGGAAGTTTTTCTGCAACCTGCTGGATGACGGACGCATTGATTTGTGCGGCGAGGAAAGCTTCGGCACCAGCTCATCGCATGTGCGCGAAAAAGACGGTCTGTGGGCGGTACTGTTCTGGCTCAACATCCTCGCCATCCGCCGCGAATCGGTTACCGGCATCCTGCATGATCACTGGCGCCGCTACGGCCGCGATTTCTACCTGCGCCATGATTATGAAGGGCTGGATCTGGACAGTGCCGACGCCCTGATCGCCGATCTGCATGAGCGGTTACCCAAGCTGGCGGGGCAGGAGGTCCAGGGTGTACGGATTGATAAGGCCGACGAATTCATCTACACCGACCCGGTCACCGGTGAGGTCGCCAGCGGGCACGGCATGCGGGTGTTCCTCGCCGACGGCAGCCGACTGGTGTTCCGGCTCTCCGGCACCGGCACCACCGGCGCCACCCTGCGCATCTACGGCGAGCGCCACGAGCCTGATGCCTCGCGCCACGGCCTGCCGCCGGCCACCATGCTCGCCGAGCTCATGCAGCGCGCGCGCGCCATCGCCCGCATCCCCGAACATACCGGTCGCGACCAGCCGTCGGCAGCCGTAGGCTGACCCGCGCCGGTGGCGTGGGCGTCTAAAGTCTAATGTCTAATGTCTAAAGTCTTAAGAGGTCTCAAGAATGACCCCTTCAGGCTTCGGGATCCAGCATGAGGGCGCGGAGTTGTTGTTCTTCACGCATCACGTAGAGAATCAGTACGCGGTTGCCGTCCTGCCGGTAGAAGATTCGACATGG
>PWYF01000126.1 GCA_003567955.1 Thiotrichales bacterium | reverse complement strand
CAGGTCGTCCGAAAAGAAGATCGACGCGATTGGCGCCCTGTAGGGCTGCTTCGACCGATTCAATATTGAAGACGGAATTTTATTCTGCATCAGTTTCTTTAACAAATATTTTTCATTAAGGCCCTTCAGCTTCAGCTGGGAGGGAACGCGAGCCAGGAACTCGATCACCCGGTAGTCGAGAAACGGGTACCGTCCCTCGATCGAGTTGGCCATCGCCATGCGGTCGCCCTGGGTCGACAAAAGGTAGCCCGACATGAAAACCGTCGATTCGAGCCACTGCGCCTTCTCGAGCGATCCCCAGGTATTAAAACCACCTGGTAATATGCGGAGT
This sequence comes from Thiotrichales bacterium, assembly GCA_003567955.1. Taxonomy (GTDB): domain Bacteria; phylum Pseudomonadota; class Gammaproteobacteria; order UBA5335; family SLRW01; genus SLRW01. The sequence continues at coordinate 2,733 of PWYF01000126.1, read as the reverse complement.
ACCTCCTGCTTCGGATCGTAGCCGTTGAGGCCGGTGTGAAACGATTCCGACAGGTACTTGGTGATATGGCCCGAATTGTTCCACCGGAGCAGGTGGGAGTAGAGCGGATCGTCGGTATCCTCCAACCGGTAGCCGAAGAACATTTTCAGCATGTTCGGACTGGCATTTTTCATTTGGGGTAGATAGGGATAGAGTTTTGTGAGCAGCAGCGGACGGATGACCGACCTGGGCTCACGCGCCCAGAACCGCCGCACCTTACTCTCTTTGAAAATATTGTACCCCGCCAGCATCTCATCGGCACCCTCGCCGGTGATCACCACCTTGATGCCTTGCTCCCTTACCAGTCCGGAAAGCAACATCATCGGCGTCGGGGCGGTCCGGATCATCGGGATCTCCGAGTGCCACACCACCTTGTGAAATTGTTCCGCAATATCCTTCGATGTGCAGTTGATCGACCGGTGGTTCGTGTTGAAATACTTCACCGCCTCCTGCTGGTAGCTGCTCTCATCAAAATCTTTGTCACCAAACGTAATCGAAAAGGTGTTCAGCACGCCCGGCTCCACCTGCTTTATATAGGCCACCGTCGCCGCAGAGTCGAGTCCGCCGCTGAGGTATGCGGCCACCTCCACATCAGCCCGAAGCCGGAGCCGTACCGCACTGGTGAACAGCTCGTCGAACTCCCCGAGGTAATCGTTCACGTTCCGACTGGTCTCCTGTCGGGCAAATGACAGCTCCCAGAACTTCTCCACGGTGAGTCCGCGCTTGCTGAGTTCGAGGTAGTGTCCGGGCGGTACCTCTTCGATCCCTTCGAAAACCGTTGCCGGGGTGATCGTTGTCCAGTAGGTCATCATCTGCAGCAGCCCCTTCTTCGAGATCGCCCGCGGCACCGCAGGATCCTCAAAGATGCTCTTGATCTCCGAGGCAAAGGAAAAGTTGCCGTTCCCGTAGCGGTAAAAAAGAGGCCTGATCCCCACGCGATCCCGCGCCATAAAAAGCGACTCCTCCCGGTTGTCCCAGATCGCGAAGGCAAACTGACCATTGAGCATGGAGAGGCACTTTTTGCCGTATAACGCATATAGCTGCACCAGTACCTCGGTATCGGAGGTTGTCTTAAAGGCGAACCCCTTTTTCAGCAGGTTGGCCCGCAGCTCCACGTAGTTGAAAATTTCTCCATTGAAGACAATCCAGTACCGGCCTGAGGCATCGGAGATGGGTTGTTGTCCGCCGGAAAGATCAATGATGCTGAGCCTTACACTGCCGATCGTCGCACGCCTGGAGTGGTAGATACCACTTTCGTCAGGACCCCTGTAAAAGATCCTGGCCAGCATCCGCTCCACCAGCTTACGTCTGGTTGCGGGCTCCGACCTGTTGATGATTCCGGCAATACCGCACATAGATTGCTATTGTGTTTTCTTTTTCTCAACAAATGCCGTGATGGCATTGATCGACTCAAAATTCTCCTCCACCAAATCGGCATCGGTCGTCTGGATATTAAAGGTATCCTCCAGGTAGGTGATCAGCAGCACCAGCCCCATCGAATCGAGGAACCCGTTCTTAAAGATCAGCACTTCATCGGTGATGTTTTCCCTGCTCGTAAACGCGTTGTCGTATACAAATTGAAAAACGCCTTCTTTAATCTCTTCTATAGTCATGTTAGGCTATAATATAATAGATTTAAACTATGTTTTTATAAAATTTGGGATGTAAAGTTAATCAAATTTTCGAACTCCGCGTTCTGGAAATATTTTTTTTCTGAACGCTATTTGCTTTGTTGATTAACTAACACAAAATACCTGAGTTAAAGAAAGCCGTTTTAATAATAGATTTTATTCATTTTCGTTAATTTTGGTTATTTATATTTAATAAGTGGTAATTCAATGGAAAAACAATCTTTTATTCCTCAGCGGGTTATGGGCGAAGCCCTGCTTATTTCCGCAGCAATGAACCCTGATAAAACTTTGGCAATTTACAAAGATTCAGAATACTCCTATAAATATCTCACAGAGTGTTCTGAAAAAATGGCTCAATATTTACTACATGCAGGGATAGTTAAAGGTGATAGGGTAGCGATTTTTATGAACAACTCCTGGCAGACTATCGTTGCCATTTATGGTGCCACTCTTGCAGGAGCAGTTTTTTTGGTTATTAATCCTCAGACAAAAGATGAAAAGCTTCAGTATATTTTAAATGACAGTGGTGCAAGAATTCTGTTTACGGACATTTCTGTTGCGAAAATGTCCGGCACGCTCAATGAAGTTGAAACTCTTCAGGAAGTTATTGTTACCTTAAAAGAGGATATTATTCACGATAGGATTAAATTCAGGATAAATACTTACGATCAGATATTCTCTTCCAAACAATCCTTAGTTCCTTATCCGGTTATAATACCTAATGATCTGGCAGCATTGATTTACACATCGGGAAGTACCGGATTTCCCAAAGGCGTTATGATGACCCACCAATCCATGGTGTTTACTTCCTGGAGCCTTATTCAGTACCTGAGGCTGACCAAAGAGGAACGTATTATGCTTGTTTTGCCACTTGCGTTTGATTATGGGCTTTATCAGTTATTTATGGCTGTTACAGCAGGCGGTACACTTATTATTGAACATTCATTTGTTTTCCCAACTACTGTATATAAACAGATAGAAAAATGGAAACCCACAGTTTTTCCCGGAGTGCCCACTATTTTTGCAATGATGATAGAGTCCAATAAGAAAACCGGAATCGCTT
>PWYF01000106.1 GCA_003567955.1 Thiotrichales bacterium | reverse complement strand
TGCTTCGTCCACCCTGTAGTAGTTCCTCCCCAGGCATCCGTAGTAGTGCCGCATTTCCAATGCTCAAATGTCTGCGTTAAATAGTGGCTTATCATTAGAATATACTCCTATATGTTGCCAACTTTGACTTAATGTGTGGCGGCAGGGTGTCTGTATAAGTAACAGAATAATCGCCCAAGGACTCACTTTTGATGGGTTGTTGTGCCTCATATACTTCCAACTTATTCAATGCAAGCACAATCCCACCCGGCAAAGTTTCCTCTGTATATTCCCAATCTGTCACATTGTCAGGTGGTGGGTTGTTGTTTGATGTGTGTGCGGTCAAGGCTTTATATGTGTGCCTGTCAGTCCCGACAACTATATCGCCTATTTCATAATCTTCATCATGCACCCACGCCACAGCATCACCGTAAAAGTCTTTACGGCAATAATCCCTAATCCATTCTGTTAGGTCTTTTCGCATTACGTCACCTACTTATAAATTATCCACGCGTCACCGTTACCACTCAAATGCAGCCGGATGTCCGTATTGTGCTGAAGTGGAGTGCCACCAAGGTCGAGTTCTTCACCACTGCCCGTAATTGTCCACATATCAGTGGTACCGTCACGCAATGTAACAGTAATGGCACTATCTGACCTGATCCGCGCCACCTTGCCCGGAGCATCCTTAATCTCAAATTCCTCTGCCCCGGAAGTAGCAGTGACCTGCTCCGACAAATACCCCACAGCTTCGCTCTCCATTAATTCGGTTTGCCGTGATAGACTCATTTACTCACCTTCTTTTAAGGCTTCGATTAATTCAGCCTTGCTTTTCCTGCCGATTGTTACACCTTCTACTTTCGCCAATTCCTTTAATTCGTTATAGGTCATTTCTTCAAAGTCGATGCCTTCGTCTTCCTCGGTTTGTTCGGCTTCAACCTCTTGTCCTTTTTCGTCCCCTTGCTCGGTTTGCCGCCCATCATTATCACTCCTGTATAGTTTAGACAGCACATTAATAACATTCTGGTCTTTAGTTTCAAGTTCACCATTAATAAACTTGAATCTCTTGCCGTCCACAACAACCGTTTGATTACCTTCTATATCTGAATAAAACTTCAATTCAACACCTCCTACAACTAAGAGTGCCGGGAATTAATCCCCGACACCCATTAGAAGTTTAACCAGTTATAGGCTGACCAGCTCATTTGCTGACCGCTTCCATGTCACATCGCTGATTGCCCCGCCATCAGTGCAGACATAAATCCTGTCAGCATCTACCATGACAGCACCACGACCATAAGCCTCAGTTCCGTCAACGCCGTTAGCTGTGGGACGGTTAAAGATTACAAGCACTTCCTCACCGTTCCATTCTTCGCCGTCAGCAACAGCAGTTATGGTGATTTCCCCTGAAGTATCAGCTGCACCCCACTCCGGCGCGGCGTCTATACAGTCTATCAACCCGGCAGCGTCTTCAAACTCCCTCTCGGAAACATCGGTTGCAGCCGCCTTTGTGTAAATCCTGCCGTAGAACCAAACTACATCACCGTTTGCCATTTGTGCAGTGGTGGCGTCGTCTATTTCCGCGGTAGCAGCTGAACTCACAGCACCACCCGATGTGGTATCTTCAAGTTTTCTGAACACCAAATTATAACCGTTCCACCTTGCACCACCTTGGGCGGCAGTTACAGTGATAGTGCTTGACGATTCCGACGCATCCCAATTATCAAGATCGTCGAGTAAATCCTCTAAGCCTACAGCGTTTTCAAACTCATTATCCCCAGCGCCCGACGCTACCTTTGTAAATGTGTTACCGTCAAATTCAACAGTATCGTCATTGCCAATTAACCCAAACACATCATCGGACATAATCGCCGCGGCTTTCGCTGAATCTACAGGTGTCCCAAACGGCACACCAACCGCGCCTGTATTCGCAAAGTGTTCTCTTAGCGCAGGCTGAATACCTAACTTCTTTTTTAAGTTGAGTCCACTCAATCTATTTCATCCCTTTCTTAAAGGGGGCTGTTACGCCCCCCGTTAGTTTACAGTAAAGTGTGCAGCCTTCCATGTGCAAATGCCGGGCCGTGGTCAAGTCCTACATGACCATACAACTGGCCCTGCTCACCAGCACCAACCTTACTCAGTTCCTCATAGAACAACAGACCCTTGCCCGGTATCTCCTGGAATACAGGTGACACAACGCTCAAGTCAATAGCAAGCACAGTGTTATCAGGTGCATACCTTGACGGCACAACCCCAACACGTCCGAAGTCAGTTTCAATCTGCTGAATGTCTAAGCCACCAACATTCCTGTCTGCCGGAACGAATCCGTAGATGTCGGAAATCTCCTGCTTATACTGAGAGTTGCAATACAGGATAACATCCTCAAACATTGCCCCTGCATCGAACATATCCCTGAACAGTTCTTGCAAGAGTGCCCTACTAAGCGCAACACCGGCAGCGTCGACATTAGAACCGCCCGCAAGTTGCACAGCCTGAACCATGCCGCGAGTAGCTCCAATATCAGCAGACTCAGTAACCTGGTTATATGTTCCCTGCACGAAAGAAAACTCAACATCGTTCGCGATCTGCTTTAAGTGCTGCTCAATCTGCCATGCCAACTCATCATTGACGTTAACAGATGCACCGGCAGTAGACAGGCCAGTCAGCCTGCTCATGTTCGCCATCTTTTGATAACTAACCCTAACCGCTACCTGGTGAATCTGGCAGGTGTTGTTAACCTGCGCCCTCTGAATCGAAGTAGCACCAGGCGCAGTAAATGCAGCGTTCTCAGACACCACGTTCTGACCGGGGTTAGCAAGCTGATAGTTCACACTTGTCGGGAATTCAAAGTTAGGGGTTCTCTTGCCCCCGTTAAGTCCACCTGTTAAAGCAAGCAGTGGAGTGTTCTGTGGGGAAGCTGTATAAAGTTCCCCGTAAAAGTTCGGTAAGTTCCATATTGTTCCTACATTAGCTGGCATTTAAATCTCATCTCCTTAAATGTGTTCGCCACTTTTCGCCGCCTCCAACTTCAAGGCAATCGCATCCTGATGTCGACCCTCTTTTATAGCGGTTTCATACTGCGTCTTA
>PWYF01000109.1 GCA_003567955.1 Thiotrichales bacterium | reverse complement strand
GCGCGTCATTACCGGTATTTTATCTGTGATCGCCGTACCCGACCGGCCCTGTTACATGGGCGTGTTGCCTGGTATCACTACCCGCTGGATGCCTGCAGGATGCATGAAGCCGGGCAGTTGCTTCTGGGCGAGCATGACTTCACCTCATTTCGCGCCGCTGAATGCCAGAGCAATACCCCATATCGCGAGATTCTCAGCCTGTCCGTGCAGCGGCAGGGCGAGCTTGTGATCATTGACGTCTGCGCTAACGCTTTTCTTCATCATATGGTGCGCAATATTGCCGGTGTGATGATGGCGATCGGTCGGGGTGATTATCCGCCGCAGTGGGCCGGTGAGGTGCTTGCGGCCCGATGTCGCAGTGCCGGCGGTGTGACTGCGCCGGCGTCAGGTCTTTATTTTCTCGGTCCGGTATATGACCCGCATTTCGGTGTGCCTTCCCCGGGCTCGCCAAACGCCTGTCTGGCGTTGCCATGATCATGATGTCATGACGTGATTCTGGTATCCTGAGCAGCCCGGTTAACGGACGGATATTCAATGAATACGGGACGCACTCGCGTCAAGATCTGTGGCATTACGCGGGCTGAGGACGCAGTTGCTGCCGCCCATGCCGGCGCCGACGCCATTGGTCTGGTTTTCCACCCTGACAGCCCGCGTTACGTGACCACTGAGCAGGCCCGTCAGATACTGCAGGCTGTGCCGCCCCTGGTCACTGTAGTCGGCCTGTTTATGGATGCCGAAGCCACGGACGTGAATGAGATACTTGCCAGGGTGCCGGTTGACCTGCTGCAGTTTCACGGGCGCGAAACGGCCAGCTACTGTGGTTCATTCAGTCGTGGCTATATCAAGGCGGTCCCCATGGGTGGTGATAGCGAAGGGTATACATCCGCTTTCGCCGGGGGCTACCCCGATGCCCGCGGCTTTCTGGTCGACAGCAATGCACCGGGTGCCGCCGGCGGTTCGGGAAAACGCTTCAATTGGCAACGGCTGGACAACCGCCCGGCCCGGCCGCTGATCCTGGCAGGTGGCCTGACGCCGGATAATGTCGCGGACGCCGTACGTGAAGTTCAGCCCTGGGGGGTTGATGTCAGCAGTGGTGTGGAGAGTGCGCCTGGACGCAAGGAAATGGCGTTGATGCAACGATTTGTGCAAGGAGTTTATGGTGGGCACGATGACTGAACAGCACGCCAGCGACAAGCTGCCGGATGCTCGCGGGCATTTCGGTCCCTACGGGGGACGTTTCGTCTCCGAGACCTTGATGCATCCGCTGGAAGAACTGGAAGCAGCCTACCGGCGATATCGTAATGACCCGGATTTTCTCGCCGAGCTCAATGAAGATCTGACCCATTTTGTGGGCAGGCCATCGCCGCTTTATCTGGCCGAGCGCTGGAGCCGTGAGACCGGGGGCGCCAGGATCTGGCTCAAGCGTGAAGACCTCAATCACACCGGCGCTCACAAGGTGAATAACACCGTGGGCCAGATTCTGCTGGCCCGACGCATGGGCAAGACCCGTATTATCGCTGAAACCGGGGCCGGGCAGCATGGTGTGGCGACGGCGACCGTGGCTGCGCGTCAGGGGCTGGAATGCGTGGTTTACATGGGTGCCAGCGATATCCAGCGCCAGTCACCCAATGTGTTCCGTATGCGCCTGCTTGGCGCCGAGGTGGTGGCGGTGGAATCCGGGTCCCGCACCCTGAAGGATGCACTCAATGAAGCCATGCGCGACTGGGTCGCCAATGTGGATGACACTTTCTATGTCATCGGCACTGTTGCGGGACCTGCGCCTTACCCTGAAATGGTGCGCGATTTCCAGTGTGTCATCGGCCATGAAGCCCGTCGCCAGATTCAGGAACGGGCCGGTTGCCTGCCCGACGCGCTGGTCGCCTGTGTGGGTGGCGGGTCCAATGCCATTGGTTTATTCCATCCATTTCTTGAGGATGAAGCCGTGGCCATGTATGGCGTTGAAGCGGCCGGTGACGGGATCGAGACGGGTCGCCATTCGGCACCGCTGGGGGCAGGGCGCCCGGGTATTTTGCATGGTAACCGGACCTACCTGATGGAAGACGATGACGGTCAAATCATCGAGACCCATTCCATTTCGGCCGGTCTGGACTATCCCGGAGTGGGGCCTGAACACGCCTGGTTGCGTGACGCGGGTCGGGCCACTTATGTTGGCGTCACAGATGAGCAGGCGATAACCGCTTTCCATCACCTGTGCCGTACCGAGGGCATTATTCCGGCACTGGAGAGTGCCCATGCCCTGGCTTATGCACAGCAACTGGCGGCCACCATGCGCCCGGACCAGAACATCATCGTCAACCTTTCCGGGCGGGGAGACAAGGACATCCAGACCATTGCCGAACGCGAGGGGATTACGCTGTGAGTCGAATCTCTATCCGTATGCAGGAGTTACGTGATGGCGGCCGCAGCGCCCTGGTGCCCTACATCATGGCCGGCGATCCGGATGTCGATCAGACGGTTGCCCTGATGCATGCCATGGTGGAGGCCGGGGTGGACATGATCGAGCTGGGCGTGCCTTTCTCTGACCCCATGGCGGATGGTCCCGTAATACAGAAGGCGGCCGAACGGGCGCTGGCCGGGGGCATGAATCTGCGTCGGGTACTCGGGATTGTGCAGCAGTTTCGCCGCGAAGATGCCCGCACTCCCGTCGTCCTGATGGGTTATCTTAACCCGGTTGAGCGTATGGGTTACGAGGCTTTTGCTGAAGCCGCTGCCGGTGCGGGTGTAGATGGCGTGCTGACGGTGGATTTGCCGCCCGAGGAAGCGGATACGTTTACCCGGCTGCTGCGGACAGCCGGGATGGATCCCATCTTTCTGCTTTCACCCACCACCACGGAAACGCGAATGCGGGCCGTGTGTGAGGCAGCCAGCGGCTTTGTTTATTATGTGTCGCTCAAGGGCGTGACCGGTGCCGCCAGCCTGGATATGGATGATGTCGCCCGGCGTGTAGCGGCGATCCGCGCGGTGACCGATCTGCCGGTCGGCGTCGGTTTTGGTATCAGTGATGCGCCAACGGCGGCGCGCATGGCGGCGGTGGCTGATGCCGTGGTGGTGGGCAGTGCGCTGGTACGACGGATGGAAGAACATGCGGGTGACCCCGTGCAAATGCGTGATGCCGTGACGGCGCTGCTTGCACAGATGCGTCAGGCCATGGACAGTAGTGAAGGGCGCAATGGGCCGGAGGCGACCCCGGCCGGCGCCCCTGGCGGATAAGGAGAGAGTCATGAACTGGTTCAGTAAACTGGTGCCTTCGCGTATTCGCACCGACGCCTCCACCAAAAAAGGGGTGCCTGAAGGCCTGTGGAGCAAATGCGGTAACTGCCAGGCGATGCTCTACCGGCCCGAGCTGGAGCGTAACCTGATGGTCTGCCCCAAGTGTGATGAACACATGCGCATGGGGGCAAGGCTGCGGCTCAAGACTTTTCTGGACGAGGACAGCGGCGAAGAAATTGCCGCCGGAGTAGAGCCGGTCGATGTGCTCAAGTTCCGTGACAGCAAGAAATACAAGGATCGCCTGGTGGCGGCACAGAAGAACACCGGCGAGCGTGATGCCCTGATCGTCATGCGGGGTCGACTGAAGGGGGCCGGGGTCGTCAGTGCCGCCTTCGAGTTCAGCTTCATGGGCGGTTCCATGGGGTCGGTGGTGGGTGAGAAGTTCGTGCGCGGCGTGAATGCCGCGATTGAACATCGCGAGCCGCTGGTGTGCTTCAGCGCCAGTGGTGGCGCGCGTATGCAGGAAGCGCTTTTCTCCCTGATGCAAATGGCCAAGACCAGCGCTGCGCTGGCCCGGCTTTCCGACCATCGCCTGCCGTTCATATCCGTATTGACTGATCCCACTACGGGTGGCGTGTCCGCCAGCCTGGGCATGCTGGGTGACCTCAATGTTGCCGAGCCCCGGGCCCTGATCGGCTTTGCCGGGCCACGGGTGATTCAGCAAACCGTGGGCCAGACACTCCCGGAAGGTTTTCAGCGCAGTGAATTTCTGCTGCGCCATGGTGCTGTTGACATGATTGTGGATCGTCGCCAGATGCGCGATACCCTGGCCAGCGTGTTGGCCATGTTGCGCGGTGAACAGCAGCAGTCCGCCTGAGTTCCGGAGGCCGCGGCTACAATCGCCGGAAGCGTTATCATGAAACCACGCTTTGCCAGCCTGGATGCGTGGCTGCGCTGGCAGGAGCAGCTGCATCCTGCGGAAATCGAGCTGGGCCTGGCGCGTGTTGCCCGGGTGCTGGCGCGGATGCCGCGACGGCTTGAAGGCGTCCCTGTGGTCACCGTTGCGGGGACCAATGGCAAGGGCTCTTGTGTGGCGATGCTTGAATCCGTCTATCTGGCTGCCGGTTATCGGCCCGGTGCCTACACCTCGCCTCACCTGCAGCATTATAACGAGCGCATTCGAATTGCCGGGCAAGCGGTCAGTGACGAGGCGCTGTGCCAGGCTTTTTCCACGGTTGATGCGGCCCGGGGCGATGTGTCGCTCACATACTTTGAATTTGGCACCCTGGCTGCCATTGATTTGCTGGATCAGGCGCAGGTTGATGTGGCGCTGCTTGAAGTGGGGCTGGGTGGCCGACTTGACGCGGTCAATATTCTGGACTGCGACGTGGCCCTTCTGACCTCGGTGGACCTGGATCATACCGAATGGCTGGGACCGGATCGCGCCGCGATTGGCCGCGAAAAAGCCGGTATTTTCCGATCGGGCCGGCCTGCCGTGTGTGCTGATACCGCGCCTCCCGAGACTGTATTGTCATACGCAAGCGATCTGGGAGCGCCTTTGCTGCTGGCAGGCCGGGACTATAGCTGGCAGCATGAGGGGCCACGCTGGCGCTGGCAGGAGGCTGACGGTACGCTGATAGAATTGCCGCCGCCGGCGCTGGCCGGGGACATCCAGATTGGCAATGCCGCGGCGGTGGTGCAGGTTGTACAATGCCTGCAGTCGCGGCTGCCGGTCACGCCAGGGGCGTTGGCCGGGGGGCTGGAGCAGGTCCGCTGTCCGGGGCGGTGCCAGCATGTCCCGGGCCCGGTGTCGTGGCTGTATGATGTGGCACACAATGCCGCCGCCGCACGTGCGCTGTCAGATTGCCTTGCCACGGATGTTTGTCGGGGCAGGCGCCGCACCATGTTGGGCATGCTGTCAGACAAGCCTGCTGCAGAAGTGATTACCGCCCTGGCGGCGCATACGGACGAATGGGTGCTGCTCTCTCTGGGGGGGTCCCGGGCGCGCAGCGCTGCCGAGCTGGCGGCGATCTTGCTGGATATTGATCCGGATGCATCCTGGCAAGGTTTCGATGACATGCAGGCCGCGGCGCAAACGGTATTGTCTCAGTCATCGCCGGGGGACCGGGTGGTGGTGACGGGTTCCTTTCTGGTGGTGGCCGGTGTGCAGGCAGTGATGAGCGCGGTGAGGGCTTGACGCAGTGACTGATGAGGTGAGCAGGGCATGGATCCGGTTCTGAAACAACGTCTGATCGGGGCCGGTGTGATCTGGCTTCTGGCGATGATCTTTCTTCCGCTGATCCTGGGGGGAGAGCGCGAATCGCAAAATACACGAGTAGAGCTTGGCCTGCCGGCTGAAGTGGGCGCGCCAAGAGAAGTGCGAGAGGTGCGTCTGGATGCACCGGAATCCGGGGCATTACCGGACTCGCGCGCGGCGGAGTCAGAAGCTGCACGGGAAGCCGGACAACCGCATGCACAAGTACCAGAACCGCCCACTGAAGATACCGCTGAGCCGGTTGCACCCGAATCCCGTTCGGAAGCGGTATCGGATGTAGCGGAGTCGGCACCTGAGCCACAACCCGTAACTGAGCCACAACCCGCACCTGAACCACAGCCGACAACCGCGACCGATGCCTCATCAGGTGACTGGTTTGTTCAGGTGGGCAGTTTCGGCAATCCTGAAAATGCGCTCGGCTTGCAGGAACGGCTTGAGGATCATGATTATCCCGCCATGATCAGCAAGTACGAGGCGGATGGCACCACCTTGCATCGGGTACGGGTGGGCGGCTTTGAGACCCGTGAAGCGGCTGAAGAAACTCAGGCGGCTTTGTACGAGCGGATGGGTCTCAATGGCCGCGTGCTTGAAGCCGACTGAACCCGACTCGATTGCGGAGGGCAGTTGTTCGTGACCTGGGTGGATGTGCTGATTATTGTGGTGGTCGTGCTGTCAGCCCTGGTCAGCCTGTGGCGTGGTTTTGTGCGCGAGTTGATCTCGTTGCTGACATGGGTGGCCGCCTTCGGCATTGCCATGATTTACGCCCAGCGCATTGACGGGGTTTTTGCCGGACTCATAGGCGCCCCTTCGATCCGCGTGGTAGTCGCTTTTTTTCTGCTGTTTCTGGCCACGTTGCTGGCGGGTGCGCTGGTCAACAATATCGCGGGCCAGGCCGTGAAAAAATCCGGGCTGGGCGGGATGGATCGGGGTCTGGGTGTATTGTTCGGTGGTTTCAGGGGCGTGGTGATCGTGGCCGTGCTGGTGCTGCTGGCCGGGCTGACGACCTTGCCCGCCGATCCCTGGTGGCAGGCTTCCATGTTGCTGCCGTGGTTTGAAGCTGTCGCTACCATGATGATGGATTTTTTGCCGGCGGATACGGCGGAGCATTTTCAATTCTGATTGCGCGAACGGGAGTAGCCTGAATGTGTGGCATAGTCGGATCTGTGGCCCACGGGCCAGTCAACCAGGATCTCTACGATGCGCTGACGGTGTTGCAACACCGGGGGCAGGATGCCGCTGGTATCATGACGTGCAACCGTGATCGCCTGCACCTTCGCAAGGACAATGGCCTGGTGCGGGATGTTTTCCATGCCCGTCATATGCTGCAGCTGAAGGGCACCATGGGTATCGGCCATGTGCGTTATCCCACGGCGGGCTGTTCGAGCTCGGCAGAATCACAACCTTTCTTCGTTAACTCCCCCTTTGGTATTGCGCTGGCCCACAACGGCAATCTGACCAATTCCGATAAACTGCGCGATGAGCTGTTTCTGCAGGATATGCGCCATATCAATACGGAATCGGACTCCGAAGTCTTGCTGAATATACTCGCCCATGAATTGCAGCAGACCGGCCGCATTCGTATTGAGCACGAGGATCTTTTCAACGCGGTGTCACGTTTGCATGAGCGTTGCCATGGCGCTTATGCCGCAGTCGCCATGATCGCCGGCTATGGTTTGGTCGGGTTTCGTGATCCCAATGGTATACGTCCCCTGGTCTATGGTCGCCGACCCACGCCCGCGGGAGATGAGTACATGCTGGCCTCCGAAAGTGTGGCCCTGGATGTGCTGGGGTTTGAGCTGATTGATGATGTGGCGCCGGGTGAGGCGATTATCATTGATATGCAGGGCGGAATCGCAAAAAAACAGTGCGCACCGAATCCGCAACACAGCCCGTGCATGTTCGAGTTTGTATATTTCGCCCGGCCTGACTCGATTATCGATGATATCTCTGTCTACAAGGCCCGCTTGCGCATGGGCGATGCGCTGGCCGCCAAGATCAAGCGGAAATGGGCGGATGAAGATATTGATGTGGTGATTCCCATCCCGGACACGAGCCGTACCGCCGCTGTGCAGCTCGCGCATCACCTGGATGTGAAATATCGCGAAGGCTTCATAAAAAACCGCTATATCGGCCGGACCTTCATCATGCCGGGTCAGAAGCTGCGACGTAAATCGGTCCGCCAGAAACTCAACGCCATTGATCTGGAGTTTCGTGACAAGAACGTGCTGCTGGTGGACGATTCCATCGTCCGCGGTACGACTTCCAGGCAGATTATCCAGATGGCTCGCGAGGCCGGTGCGCGGCGCGTCTGTTTCGCTTCAGCTGCGCCGCCGGTCCGTTATCCCAATGTCTATGGCATTGATATGCCCTGTGTGGAAGAACTGGTCGGCCATAACCGTGATGAAGCACAGATCGCGGAGGAAATTGGCGCCGATCGCCTGATTTACCAGGATCTCGATGACATCAGCGAAGCGGTGCGGCGTGGCAGTCGGCGGGTGAGTCGTTTTGATAACTCCTGTTTTTCGGGCGAGTATGTCACCGGGGATGTCACGCCGGAGTACCTGGAAGAGGTGAGCCGCCGGCGGGCCGATGCCGCACGTGACCAGAACGAGGACGAGCAGGATATCAATGGCATGTACAACCCTTCCTGATGCGGGGGATAATGCCAGCGTGAGCAGCTTGTCCTGCGACGACGATTCATAATAACGCACATGGATGGAGCATGAGCGAATCTGACAACAATACACCTGGTTCGCTGCACCCGGATACGCTGGCCGTTCGGGCCGGGCAGGAGCGCTCGGCGCAGATGGAGCATTCCGAAGCGCTGTATCCGACTTCAAGTTTTGTTTTCCGTGACGCGGCGGAGGCCGCGGCACGTTTTGCCGGTGAGTCGCCGGGGAATATCTATTCCCGTTTCACCAACCCCACTGTGCGCATGTTTGAAAAGCGTCTGGCCGCGCTGGAAGGTGGCGAGGCCTGTGTGGGGACCGCTTCTGGCATGAGCGCGGTGCTGGCCACCTGCATGGCGTTGCTGGGGCAGGGTGATCATATTGTTGCCGCCCATGGCCTGTTCGGCACCACCACGCAATTGTTTGACAACCACCTCAGTCGCTTTGGTATTGAGGTGGACTATGTGCATGTGACCGACCTGGCGGCCTGGCGCAAGGCGGTGCGGCCCGGGCGCACCCGTATGCTGTTTCTGGAGACGCCCACCAACCCGCTGACCGAGGTGGCCGACATTGCCTCACTGGCGCAAATCGCGGCTGAATCGGAAGCCCTGCTGGTGGTCGATAACTGTTTCTGTACCCCGGCCCTGCAGCAGCCGCTGGCCCTGGGGGCGGATCTGGTGATCCATTCCGCCACCAAGTATCTGGATGGCCAGGGCCGCTGTGTGGGTGGCGCGATCGTTGGTAACCAGGCCCTGGTCGGCGAACAGGTTTACGGCTTTTTGCGCAGCGCCGGCCCCAGCATGAGCCCCTTCAACGCCTGGGTGTTTCTGAAAGGGCTGGAAACGCTGTCACTGCGGATGCAGGCGCACTGCCGGGCGGCCATGACCCTGGCGCAATGGCTGGTGCAGCAACCCGGGGTTGAGAAAGTGCATTATCCCGGGCTTGAATCCCATCCCCAGCATGCTCTGGCGGCACGTCAGCAGCGTGATTTCGGCGGGATCGTCTCGTTTGAGCTCGCCGGTGGCAAGGCGGCGGCATGGCGGATGATCGACAGCCTGGCCCTGTTTTCCATTACTGCCAACCTCGGTGATACCAAAAGCACCGTGACGCATCCGGCGACGACGACCCATGGCCGTCTGAGCGAGCAAGCGCGCCAGGAAGCCGGGATAGTGCCCGGCATGGTGCGGCTTTCCGTCGGCCTGGAGGATGTGCGGGACCTGCAGGATGATCTCGCCCGGGGGCTGGCCGCGGTTTAAGACGCCCCAGGGGTTTTACCCATCCTCTCCGCCGTTGTGTCAGCACAATAAGCTGCTCCGTGTTCTCTGTGATCTCTGTGGTTAATGACAGCGTTTCCTTAACCACAAAGCACACAGAGGGCACGGAGAATTGGTGGGAGGGGCAGGTATCGGATATGTCCGGCGTGGTGGTCGCTTAACCTGCACTGAGGAAGGTTAGTTTTACAGCACGCCGGATTAGTCCTGAAAACTGGCCAGTTCGCAGTGGTTTTCATCCACACGCAGCACACTGCCTTGCTCAAACCAGTCTCCCAGCACAATGCGCTCAGCCGTGGCGTTGCCGCCCAGCTCTACCTTGTGTCGGTCAGGGCGATGCGTATGGCCGTGTATCATGCGCCTGACTCCGAGCTCGTGAAAGCGTGCCACCACCGCTTCGGGATTAACGTCCATGATCTGCATCGGCTTGTTGCGTGTACGTTGTTGACTGCGCGCACGTATGCTGCGGCCAATACGCCAGCGCAGTGAGGCCGGCAGGCGCAATAACAGGTCTTGCAGCCATGGCTTGCGCACCCAGTAGCGAAAGCGCTGGTACTCGCGGTCATCGGTACACAATGAATCGCCATGCAGCAGAGCTGTCGGCTCACCGTAGAGGTTGATGACGCTGGGGTCAGGTAGCAGCTGGACGCCGCATTCGCGGGCAAAGCGCTGGCCGATCAGAAAGTCGCGGTTGCCGTGCATGAAATACACCGGTACACCGCTGTCGGCGAGTTCACGCAGTGCGCGCATACCGGGCCGGTATTCCGGCAGGGGAGCGTCATCGCCGACCCAGACTTCAAACAGATCACCCAGGATATAAAGGGCCCGGGCCTGGCGGGCCTCCCTCTGCAGGAAACCTGAAAAGCGCGCCTGTATTTCCGGTCGCAGCGGATCCAGATGCAGGTCGGCAATAAACAGGGTGGTCATTCAGGCGCTCCATCCGGGACCAGTGACACCGTGTCTGCGCCACGGTGCCACGTATCGGTGCTGTCACGGCGTCAGTACATGATGGCTGACATGATAAGCGCAGCGGCCATCGATTGCATGCCAGCTTCTTAACTTGGTGGGGGCAGGCGCTTCGGGTACCATTCGCAGCCATGGCCGAGACTCCAATCCGTACCCGCTTTGCGCCCAGTCCCACAGGGCGGCTGCATCTGGGCAATCTGCGTGTGGCGCTGTTCAACTGGCTGCTGGCGCGTGCCGGTGGCGGTGAATTTTTGCTGCGCATCGAGGATACGGATCGCGAGCGTGGCAGTGAGGCTGCCATGCATGCCCTCGTGGCTGAACTGCGCTGGCTGGGGCTGGACTGGACGCAGGGGCCGGATCAGGGCGAAGACAGCAGCTGGCGGCAGTCGGCGCGTGACCAAGTCTATCAGCACTACTACGAGGCGCTTGTGGCTTCGGGGCGGGCTTATCCCTGTTTTTGCAGCGAACAGCGCCTGGCCCGGATGCGCAAGCGCCAGCTGAGTGCCGGAGAGGCGCCACGTTATGATGGCACCTGTGCGGCCCTGTCCTTGTCGGAGGCCCGCGAGCGACTGGCGGCGGGTGAGCCGGCGGCGCTGCGCTTTGCCGTTCCGGATCGGGACGCGGGAGTCTGGACCGATCTGGTGCGCGGTGAACAGCATTACCAGCCGTCTCTGCTGGGCGATTTTGTGATTCGCCGAACGGATGGCACCCCGGCTTTTCTGTTTTGTAATGCCGTGGATGATGCCTTGACCGGGGTGACTCACGTGCTGCGCGGTGAAGATCATCTGGCCAATACGCCGCGTCAGCTGCTGCTGCTCGAGGCACTGGAGTTGTCGGCGCCGGATTACGGGCATACCGGCTTGCTGGTCGGTGAGGATGGCACCCCCCTGTCCAAGCGTCATGGTCATGCAGCGGTAGCGGATTTGCGCGAAGCGGGCTATTTGCCGCTGGCCGTGGCCAATACCCTGGCCCGGCTGGGGCATACGCTGGAGGCGGAGTCGTTACTGGATCTGCCCGAGCTGGCAGCGCATTTTTCGCTGCAACGACTGGGCCGCGGCCCGGCCCGCTTTGATCCGGGGCATCTGGGCCACTGGCAACGGCTGGCGGCACACGCCTTGCCGCCGCAGCAGTTGCAGCAATGGCTGGGGGCAGTGGTGCAGGACATGGTGCCCGCTGCCGAGCAGGCCCGTTTTCTGGATGGCATTCAGGCCAATGTGGTCTTGCCGGCGGATGCGCGTTACTGGGCTGGCGTGATCTATGGCGATGATCCGTCGCCTGATGAGGAAGTGCGGGCCGCTGGAGCCGGTTTTTATCGCGCTGCGCTGTCTGCCTGGCGTGAACACGGCGCCGATACCCGGGCGATTGCCGAGGCTGTTCGCGAGGCAACGGGGGTAGGTGGCCGCGCCTTTTTTCGCCCCTTGCGGCTGGCACTGACGGGCAACGCCGAAGGGCCGGCCATGGATACCCTGCTGGCCCTGTTGCCGGCAGAGACCATTGAGCGGCGTCTGGGCCGCGGTGAACAACTGTCAGTCACTGCCACGGGTGAAAACTAGGCCATGCTGCGGATTCACAACAGCCTGACCGGTCGCAAGGAAGCATTCAGTCCGCTGCAACCCCCGCGGGTTGGCATGTACGTGTGCGGCATCACGGTCTATGACTATTGCCACGTGGGGCATGCCAGGGTGCTGGTCGTGTTTGACCTGGTGGCGCGCTACTTGCGCTGGCGGGGCTATGAATTGACCTATGTGCGCAATATCACGGACATCGACGACAAGATTCTGCAGCGTGCCCGCGAGGCGGGCCGTGACTGGCGTGAACTGGCCTCGGAGTTTGCCCGGGCCATGGACGAGGATTGTGCCGCGCTCGGCGTATTACCGCCGGATCACGAGCCCCGGGCAACCGGTTTCATGGATGAGATGATCGCCATGATCGGGCGCTTGCTGGAGCTGGGCTATGCCTATCAGGGCGATAATGGCGACGTCTATTACGATGTCAGCCGTTTCGAGGGCTACGGACGGCTGTCGGGCAAGCGACTCGAGGATTTGCGCGCCGGGGCCCGGGTCGAAGTCGAGGCGGCCAAACAGGATCCACTGGATTTTGTGCTGTGGAAGGCCGCACGGGAAGGTGAGCCGGGCTGGCCGGCACCCTGGGGTGAGGGCCGGCCCGGCTGGCATATTGAATGCTCCGCAATGTCCACCACCTGCCTGGGCGAGGCCTTTGATATTCACGGCGGCGGGATGGATCTCAAGTTTCCCCATCATGAAAACGAGATCGCCCAGTCCTGTGCAGCCACCGGCGCGGAATTCGCACGTTACTGGCTGCATAACGGATTTGTGCAGATCGACAATGAGAAGATGTCCAAGTCACTGGGCAATTTTTTCACGATCCGCGATGTGCTGGCGCATTATCCGGGCGAAGTACTGCGTTTTTTTATCGTCAACAGCCACTACCGCAGTCCGCTGAATTACTCTGATGCCAGCCTGGCCAATGCGGGGGAAGCCCTGCGGCGCCTTTATACTGCACTGAGGGGGACGCCTGCCGATCACGCCGCGCCGGTGCCGCAAGACCGGGAAGCGGAGTTTACGGCCGCGATGGACGATGATTTCAATACCCCGAAAGCCCTGGCTGTTTTATTTGATATGGCTAGAGAAATCAATAAATTAAAAGAAAAAGATGATGTTACTTATAAAGATATTGGCGCGGCCATGAGAACGCTGGCTGCACCTCTTGGCCTGCTGCAGGATGACCCCGAACTATTCCTGCGCGGGAGCGGGGGGACGGCCGATGAGGATGCTGAAATCGAGCGCCTCATCCGGGCCCGCGAAGATGCCCGCAAGCACCGCGATTTCGACAAGGCTGACCGCATTCGTGACGAGCTTGGCGAGCGAGGAATTGTGCTTGAGGATGGCGCGGAGGGTACGATCTGGCGCCGTTCATGAAGGCTGCTCAGGGTACGAGAAGGCTTAGCCCCACCAGTACGGTGACGATTTCAAAGATGGCCTTGATCAGGTTGTTCCCACGCACAATC